>CAJPOL010000083.1 GCA_905372265.1 uncultured Treponema sp.
GTTTAATACTCTGACGCTCTGCATCGGGCTTGTTGATTTTTTGAGTAGCCTTTTTAAAAACTGAGTTCCGTGTATCGGTAGCGGATAGAGTTGCCCAGAACCGGCAAGGATGATATACTAAGCCGCTATGCTGAAATATCCGATACGTTGTTTTTTCCGGTTATTGCTGCTCATCTGTGTAGCAGCTCCTTGTAAGGCGCAATCGTTAACCGGTATTTGGGAAAATACGGAGCGGTTCATTGAGTATACTCCTAAAGCCGATAGTGCCTCTGCGGATACGTTACATATCGTATTAAAGACATATTATCGGTATGTCTACGAAGATATGGGTGAATATCCGGTAACCTGTGCGCCGGATGAACAGTCAGAGGGGCTGTATCAGCTTGCAGTCCGCTATCCGCAAGGTAAAAAAGCAGCCGAAACAAGCCTTTGGGTGTACAGGGACTCTTTATTCAGCTCGTTTTACAAAAAAACTCCCTATACCATCGGTAACAGCAATGGGCCGGCCGCTCGGCCGCTTTCGGTAGAGGCGGAGCCGACTAGTGCAGACGGCGGAACCGATCAGACGCATATGCTGGATGGCTTTTGGATTGAACAAGGCCATCGGGATGGATTGCTTATCTATCCGCAAGAGAGCCCTGCATTTTTTGACGCTTATTTTTTTATGGGATCCGAATATATAAAGTTTCGGTACTGGAAAAACGAAAGCGAGTATCAGGAAAAATATGCCGTCTTTCAGCATATAAACGGAAAAAGTATTTCCGTGCCGAAACTTATTACGCAATACGGTTCGGTGTATAACTGTATTACCTCAAACGGATCAAAATTAAAGAATTATGAAAAAGGTTCTTTCGTTCTCGAAAAAAACGGAGATGCTCTATCCTTAACCATCACCCCGCAAGGCGGCGGACCGGGAACGCATGCCGCCGGAGATACCTATCCGCACCAGCGTTATCCTCGTATTGAAAAACTGCCGGTGGCATATGACGAAAAAGCGGGCATTTTTGCTTTCGGTTCCCCGTTTTTACTCCGCTCTGCCATCACAAGTTTACAAGATGAAATCTTAAAGCATAATAGCCTCAAACGTCCGCCTCCCGAACCGCTGATTAAAGCCGATGAACTTGATTTCTATTGGGAGCGGATCAAAGAAATCCGCAAAGAACGATAGGAGGAAGTCTCTACAATAAAAGGTCGGCTGGATAAGGAAAACTTGTTATACTATCGGACTTTGCGGTTAATTTTTTAATATGTAACCGCGGAGGACGCAAAGTTCGCAAAGAAAATAGAGGGGAAGCTTAATACACAACTTTCTTAAAAAATCTTTGCGTTCTCTGCGTGCCCTGCGGTTAATGAATCACCTCGACGCAAGAAGCATCGAGGTATTAAACTTTCGCATGAAGCTTTCGTTAAAATTTAGATAAAAACATCGATTATTAATAATTCGATAAAAGAGACAGCCCATGCGATGGTTGTTGTTACCGACCACACGCGGATCTGCTCCTTTGTATCGCCGATACCGCTTAGGCGGTTGACTACCCAATAAAAGCTGTCATTGAAATACGAGAAAAACAATGAGCCGCTGCAAGCAGCAAGCGCTGCCAACGTCATATTACCTCCGGCAGCGGCAACAATAGGCGCAGTAATGCCCGCAGCCGTAAGCATTGCAACGGTACCGGAACCCTGCACAAAACGTACTAGCGTTGCAATTACAAAGGGGAGTAAAATAACCGGCAAGGAGGTAGCGGCAATACCCGATGCAATATAATTGCCCACTCCGGCGGCCTTGATAATTTGTCCCAAGGCGCCGCCCGCCCCTGTTACCAAAATAATGATGCCGGCAGATTTAATGCTTTCCTCCATCTCTTGAAGCGTCTCCGCACGGGGCTTGCCTTTTGTAAGCGTATATACTGCAAGTACTAAACCGATTGCAACGGCAATAATCGGTTTTCCGAGAAAGATACACACGGCAGCAGCACCATCGGTTTTATGGAAAGCGGTGAGTACCGTATTCAATAAAATCAAAACGATCGGAGTCATTAACGGTGCAAAAGCAATGAGCGCAGAAGGCAGCGGATGCTCTGTTATCGCTTGCTCCGTATGAGCGGTATGCGTTTCTTCCCGGGCAGGCCGTATCCATCCGCCATCTTCTCCCGGCAGCTGATATATTTTGTTTCCAAGATATTTCCCATACATCATGCAGGCGATCGTCGGCAATACTGCAATACCGAGCGCTGCAAGCAGAAACCGCCCGACATCAACGCCGAACTGACCGGCAACTCCTAATGGACCGGGAGTCGGCGGAACAAAAGAATGGGTAATGACTAATCCTGCGGCAAGAGCAATGCTCAACCCGACAATTGATTTTTTTGTTTGGCGCGATATCGCTTTTGCTAAGGGTGAGAGGATGACGAATCCTGAATCGCAAAAAATCGGGATTGATACGATAAAACCGGTCAAGGCAAGAGCCGCTTCTTCCCTTTTCTTTCCGAATATCCGTAAAAAAGTCAGAGCCATTCGTTCTGCTGCACCCGAAATTTCAAAAAGACGTCCCATCATAACACCCATACCGATAATAATACCGATATTTCCTAAAGTTCCGCCAAAGCCGCCGGTTATCGCATTAACGACATCATTGGCTTTCATCCCTCCGCCTAAACCGATAATACATGCGGAAATAATAAGTGCAACAAAAACATGAATTTTTGTTTTCAATATCAATAGAATCAATACGATTAAACCGATGCCTAATGCAATCAACATTTGAACGCCTGAAATATCATTCATACTATTTTTTCTCCTTACATATTTTTGCATGATGCTGCAGCATCGTGCCCCGTAAAGTGTATGGAATAGTGAGCGCCGAGACGGATCGCTTCTATCATACTCACAGCGCTGGCAGCGCCGGTTCCCGCTATATCAAGCGCCGTTCCATGATCGACCGACGTTCTGAGGATGGGCATTCCGCCGGTTACCGATATAGTCCGCTCAAAATCAAGCGTTTTTGCAGCTATATGCCCTTGATCGTGGTAGAGGGACAACACACTGTTAAATTTTCCCTGCAATGCCAGATGAAAAACAGAGTCAGCGCCGATAGGCCCACAGACGTCATATCCTTCCGCGCACAATTCCCGCACCGCCGGTTCGACATCGGTTACTTCCTCCGTACCGAACAGTCCGTGCTCGCCGCTATGGGGATTTAATCCGGCAATCGCCATAGTACCCGATGTAACGCCGAGCGTTTTCAACATAGCGGAACACCGTTTGACGTAATCTTTAATCCGGTCTTTTGTTACCATCGTACATGCTTGACGCAATGACACATGCCGGGTGAGAAAGAAGATACGCAATCCATGCACCTCAAACATGGTTAGCGGATCATGCGAGCCGGTTAATTCGCCGAAAATCTCCGTGTGCCCGATGAACGGTATGCCGCCTGCTTTTAACGCCTCTTTATTGATGGGCGTAGTTGCTACCGCAGCCGCTTTCTTATTGAGCGCCAACTCAATGCTCTTTGCGATATATTCATACGCAGCCTTACCGCACATTCCGTCAACGGCCCCAAAGCGGAAATGCGCCATATCGATATTATTAATCGGTATGACATTGAGTATTCCTTCTTCATACGATCCGTTTTGAGGTTCTTGCACCGCATGTAACCGGAGCGGCGCTCCGGTAATCCGGATCGCTTGTTCAAGTACGGCCGGATCGCCGATTGCGAGACAGCGCGCTGCACGCTGCACATCCTCATCGGCAAAGGCCTTTGCGACGATTTCCGGCCCGATACCGGCAGGATCGCCTATCGGAACCGCAATAATCGGTCTTTCCATATATACCTCCTATAGCAACAGACGCTCTTGCATATATTGGATGCATTTTTTCATCGCTTCCCTGTCCCCTGCCATACCTCCTTTAGTAACAATGGTAAGGCCATGATATGTCCCGCCAATCAGTTCGCCGAATGCCGCAAGCGGCAGCACCTCTCCAAGCAGTTTTATACCGGCAGCATGAAAGCGTTTACAGACGGCTGCCGTTATATCTCCGCCGCTTGTATAGATACCCGTAAAATACGGCGCTTTTTGCAGAATTCGGAATGTGATTTCGGCAAACGTTTCCGCAAGCGTTAAGGATAGGGAATCGATGGTATCATTTGTATTTTCTTGTACATATTCGGAAAAATCTACTTTGTTTTCGGGAAAAAGACCGTCGCCGTAGATGCAGCATACTGAACTGTTTGTATAAGCGGCGCAGAGCTCCTGTACAACCCGTTCGACTTCCCGTGCACGTTTTTCACTATCCGTTATCAGCTCTTTTGTTTTAATACAGACCGAAACGACATGCTGTGAGAGGAAGAGTTCTTCGACTTGCAGCCGGGCGACAGGATTGACACTTCCTACTACTGCAAGAATTTTCATATTCTTTTTCCGTTCTTTAGGAATAATTTTTTTGCGGACGACAGTTGCGCTGAAAGGTCCCGGATCCGCGCAGATAAACGGAATACCGCTTTCAATACCTGATTCCGCAATTAAATCCAAATCTTCTTGAGAAATGCAATCAAAGGTAATAATTCTTACTCCGTTTTGCACTGCTTTTTGTATTGCCGAAATAAGGTGAGCCTTTCCGCGCTGCAAGTCATCTATAGTCAAACTGTTTACCGGATATTTTGATTGCTGTGTAAAGAGCTTTTGTACGGAGGATGAAGATACCGGCGTTTTAGGATCGATTGCCGCTTCTGTTTTATGTAACGGAACGCCGTTAACCAGCATATAACCGCCGCAGACGATTCTTCCCGACTGCGGAAAACTTGGAACTGCAAATGCCGTGTACGATTCCCCCAGCGCATCAAGTAAGGCATCCGTCTCGCACCCGAGATTACCGCGCAGCGTACTGTCGATGCGCTTACAGTATATCTGGGTTTCAGCAGACATCATCATTTTTGCCGTAATATATACTTTTTCATAGGCGACTTCGCTATCAAGCGCTCGGCTATTGGTCGGACAGATAATACAGTCGCATTCATTTTGGACGGTTTTTTCAAAATGCTCACTGTCAATAACCGTAAAAGAGCTGTAGTGAATTTTTTGCAGTAAAACACCGGTTGCATTTGCACCGGTTAAGTCATCCGCAATAATTAAGCACTGTGCCATATAGCTTATCCTCCCGCATGAATAATGGCGATGTTATTTTCGGCGATTGCTGCCAATTCAGTTTTTGAAAATTCCTTATCGGTAATGACGCCTGTATAATCCGACAGCACATTGATACAGGTCATCGCCCGTTTATAAAATTTGCTCGAATCAGCTACGAGATATGCTGCGCTGCTGTTTTGTACAATGAGCCGTTTTAACGCTGCTTTTTCCGTAGTGGGTGTCAGCACCGTGTAATTTTGATCGATACAAGCTGTTCCGATAAAAGCGACATCAAACCGCATTTCGCTCAGCATCTGGTTTGCAAAAAAACCGACGACACTGCCTGTTTTCTTTTGCACTTCTCCACCGCAGACAATCAAGCGGATATTCGTTTCTTTTAACAACAGCGCAATTTCCAGATCGGTTGTTACAATGGTAAGCGCGTCCCAATCGCTTAAAAGGAGCGCCAACTGCCGCGTTGTCGTCCCTGCATCAAGAAAAACCGTTGCTGTTCTATCGATAAACCGCAGGGCGGTTCGAGCAATATTCATCTTTGCTTCCAAATGACTGGTCTGCTTTTCCTGATACGGTGTTTCCCCCTTTACAAGGGCGCCTCCATGGCAGCGTTCAATAAGGCCGCTTTTTGCCAACTTTGCCAAATCTCTTCGCACCGTCATAGCGCTGACCTCCAGCTCTTTGGCTAATAAATCAACATGAGCCGCCCCGCCGGTCTTTATTTTTTTCAGGATATACTGTATCCGCTCTTCCGTTAGCATGTTTTATTGTGTTCCTTTATGTTCTATATTGTTTATATTAGGGTAGGTTTTGTAAATTGTCAAGTGTTTTTTAAAGAAATCTAAAGATATTCCCTATCGTTCTTAGTACGTTTTGAGTACAACGTTTGATAACGAGTTTGACGAAATGTCAAACTCGTTGCTGACAGGATGTCAGGGGAGCTAAGCAGAAACGAGGTTTCCCACTTTTCCTGAACACCTATTGCTGCTGCTTCCATAAAAAAAGCGCTGTGCACATCAATGCATGGTCATAAGGAGCCTTTCCCATTTTATCCAATACTTCCTGTACCGGAACCGCCTCAGCTTCTAAGAACTCATCTTCATCAAGGTCTTGCGGCCGGATATCGCTTTCGCAATCGGCAAAATAAATATGACTTTTATTTTCCATGATTGCAGGGTTAGGATATACTTCGCCGAGCAGGCGCAATGTTTTTGCCTTTCGGCCGGTTTCTTCAAGCAGTTCTCTATGTGCAGCTGCTTCAGGCGTTTCCCCCTCATCGACAACCCCGCCGGGAAATTCGACGGAAATTCGGGCGGAACCGTGCCGCCACTGCTTCACCATCAAGAAATACTGTTTACCGTTCTGATCGGTAATACGCGGGATGACAATAACCCATTCCGGGGCTGATAATGTTGTGAACGTTTTTGTATCGTTCTCCGGCGAAAGACTTTTCACCTCATTGACACTGAACACCGGCGTCTTGTATTTTTCGGTTTTCTCAATGGGGTTCCACGTAAGAATTGAATTTTTTTTCATAAAATTACAACCTTCCTTTGACAGAATAAGAATTCAGTCTTATTCTATAGGAGAGGAGATTTTATGGCAATTATCGCACTTTCACGAAAGATAGCTTCTTACGGCGATGAGACTGCTCTTGCATTGGCTCAATCGCTAAACTATGAATTTATTGATAAAAACACATTGGAACAAGAACTAATTCGGCGAGGTGTTTCGGAAGCCAGTTTAAAACGGTATGATGAAAAAAAACCGGGATTTTGGGCATCTTTATCACGTAACAGGGATGAATATTTTGATTACTTACGCGAAGCCGTATATGAATTTGCTCAGAAAGGCAACTGCATTTTTATCGGTAGGGGCGGCTTTGCCTTGCTGCAAGGTATTCCGGGCTGTTATGCAGTGCGTTTAATCGCTTCCGATGAGACGAGAGTCGCGCGTCTTATGAAAGAATTTGATTGGCCCGAAAAAAAAGCCCGTATTTTGATGACGGAAAGCGATATCAATCGGGAAGGATTTCACAAATGCTTCTTTGATATGGAATATGAAGAGCCGACCCATTATCATTTAGTAATAAATACCGATTTTACAACGCCTCAATCGACTGCGGATATTATCCGGCACGCCTGTCTTACAACAATCTCTCCCGAAGAGGAAGAAACAGGCAAAAAGCGCATTGCAGAACTGCTGCTCGGCCAGAGGATTGTCAATACCATTGCATTTAAACTTGGACTGCAAATTTACTTTTTGGACGCCGAAGTGACGGAAATGGAAGTTGTACTGCATGGGGTTGCAGATTCTCCGGTATATATTGATAAAGCGGTAGGCATTGCAATTGAACTCGCTGAAGGACGCGCCGTATCATCCCAAATCAGTATGGTCAACGAGTATAAGCCGTACCCGTGATAATCTCTAATTTATCTTTGCGATCTCGGCGGTTAATTAAAATAAAACCGCGGAGGACGCGGAGGTTTTAGCCGTTTCTGCTTCCAGTGATATATAAGAAAAGTACTGGAGGTAGAAGAT
>CAJPOL010000084.1 GCA_905372265.1 uncultured Treponema sp.
AGAGCAACAGACTCTTAATCTGTGGGTCGCAGGTTCGAAGCCTGCATGGCTCAAAATGTCAAAACACTTGACATTGTTTTTAAACACCGGTATACTATTACGACTCACTTTGTGAGCGAGAGTGGTGGAATTGGCAGACACGCCAGACTTAGGATCTGGTGCCTCGGCGTGAGGGTTCAAGTCCCTCCTCTCGCAGGATTCCACACAGTCCATACCGAGCGATATATTTTGCGGGAATAGCTCAGTGGTAGAGCGCCACCTTGCCAAGGTGGATGTCGCGGGTTCAATCCCCGTTTCCCGCTCTTATAAAGCGATTCGGTCAAACCGAATCGCTTTTTTTTTGGCCGGATCACACCGGCAGGAGAGCTGGTTTTCTCCTATATTTTTTGCAGGATTAAGGATACCAATCAATGAATTTTACAAAAAACTACACACCTGTCGAAAAATCACAGATGAAGCTGTCGATAACCGTTAAACAAGATGAAGTACAAAATCAGTATGCGCTTTTGACAAAAAAGTACTCCCGTGAACTGCAAATACCGGGTTTCCGTAAAGGGAAAGTTCCGGTAAAAATCCTTGAACAAAAATTCGGAGATGCTCTGCGCTCTGAAACATTCAATGGAATAATCGAAAATGTGTTACAGGAAATTTTTGCTACTGCCGACAAATATGAACGGCCGCTGCCGTACTCACAGCCGGCGATTGACGGTACACCCGATTTTAAACTGGATTCCGATATGTCGTTTACGGTTGTATACGATGTGCGGCCGAACATTGCTCCGGTAAATGTTGAAGGTTTTACCGTATCTATTCCCGATGTAACGGTTGCCGATGAAGATATTGATAAAGAGCTGAAGCATATTCAAGAGCGGAACGCGCTTGTGATCGATTGCGCCGAAACGGATACCGTGCAGAAAGATTCTATCGTTACCATCAACTTTGTAGAACTTGACGAATCGGGTCAGGAAGTTGACAATACGCGGCGTAATGATTTTGTCTTTACGGTCGGTAACAGTGATTTCCGTTATGAGCTTGATGATGATCTTATCGGTATGAAAAAAGGAGAAGAGAGAATTATAGAACACTCCTATCCTGCCGGCCACATGGATCCGGCGCTTGCAGGTAAGACAAAAAAGGTAAAAGTACACCTGACGGCCTTAAAAAAGAAGGATTTACCCGCCATTGATGATGAGCTTGCGCAGGATGTAAGTGAAAAGTATGCAACGTTAGCCGATCTAAAGGCTGATATTTCAAAGAATCTTTCTATCAAGATACAAGATGAATTGGAACGCCGGAAAAATAATGATTTACTGAAACAAATAGCCGAAGCCAATCCTTTTGAACTGCCTGAATCGATGATTGCGGCGGAACTTGAAGGACGATGGGAAATGCTGGCGAATCAGATGCGTATGTCCGGTGCGGAATTAGAGAAATTAACCGCCGCTGTTGAAGGCCGCTTATCAAAGAGATCCGCAATGCAAGAGTGGCGGGCAGATGCCGAACTCCGTTTAAAGACACGACTGATCGTTGAAAAACTATTGGAGGAACGGAATATTACCGTTACACCTGAAGAGGTAGAAGCTGAATACCCCGTTATTGCGGAGCGGAGCGGAAATACTGCCGAAGAGGTAAAAAAATACTACACTGAAAATGTGCGTCAAAAAGAATATCTTATAGATGATATAAAAGAAAAAAAACTTTATGCACAGCTTTTTGAAAAATCAAAATTGAAGAAAACCAAAAAGATGTCTCTGGAGCAATTCTTAAATGAGGAAGCGACCGATGCAGGAAAGAATGCATAGCCTTGTTCCGTATGTTATTGAGCAAACAGGCAATGGAGAGCGCAGTTACGATATTTTCTCACGTCTTTTAAAGGATAGGATTATCTTCATTGACGGTGAAATTACCGATGCCGCCGCCGATTTAGCCGTAGCGCAACTGCTGTTCTTAGAATCGCAAAATCCCGATAAAGATATCAGCCTTTATATCAACAGCCCGGGCGGTTCGGTTACTGCCGGTTTAGCGATTTACGATACGATGCAGCATATTCATCCTCAAATACAGACAATCTGCTTAGGACAGGCTGCAAGTATGGCGGCGGTGCTGTTGGCAGGGGGCAGTAAAGGGAAGCGTTTTGCATTGCCGTCCTCCCGCGTGATGATTCATCAGCCGTGGGGCGGAGCGCAAGGCCAAGCAAGCGATATTACGATACAAGCGCGGGAAATCCTGCGGTTAAAACAGCTGATTATCCGGTACTGCGCCGGTCATACCGGCAAAACGGAAGCGGCAGTTGCCGATGATATGGAACGGGACTTTTTCATGTCGGCACAAGAAGCATGCGACTACGGTATTGTTGATATGGTGATGGACAGGAGAAAAAATGGCTAAAACGAGAACCGTTTCTTCATTGGTATGCTCATTTTGCGGAAAGCGGGAGGATGCAGGCCGTAGAATAGTGCCCGGTCCCGGAGTTGCAATCTGTGACCGCTGTATTCAGCTCTGCAAAGAGTATTTGCTTGCCTATCAGCTTACCGCTCCGGTACAGCTCGCAGGCGATGTTCCGACCCCTGCCGAATTAAAAGCCTACCTTGATGAATATGTCGTTGGGCAAGAGAAAGCCAAACGGGTGTTATCGGTTGCCGTTTATAATCATTATAAACGGATTATGCATCCGCCTGCCGACCGCGATGATGTTGTTATCGAGAAATCGAATGTATTGCTTATCGGACCGACGGGATCAGGTAAAACCTTGCTCGCGCGAACACTTGCGCAAAAAATGAAAGTTCCGTTCGCTATTGCCGATGCCACTACGCTGACCGAAGCAGGCTATGTCGGCGAGGATGTTGAAAATATTTTATTAAAGCTGATACAAAATGCCGATGGCGACATAGCCCGTGCCGAACGCGGTATTATTTTTATTGACGAAATCGATAAAATTGCCCGTAAAAGTGAAAACGTATCAATAACGCGCGATGTTTCCGGAGAGGGCGTTCAGCAGGCTCTTTTGAAAATTGTTGAAGGAACAGTCGCCTCCGTACCGCCCCAAGGGGGACGGAAACATCCTAATCAGGATATGATAAAAATCGACACGTCTAATATTCTTTTTGTATGCGGCGGCGCATTTGTCGGGCTTGATACCATTGTACAAACACGTGTTGCGGCAAATCCGATGGGATTCGGGGCTGATGTTAAACCGACAAAAGAAAAAAACCTTCAAGAACTGTACGATAAAGTCATTCCCGATGATCTTGTTAAATTCGGCATTATTCCGGAGCTTATCGGTCGGTTGCCAATCACCGTTGCGCTGAATGATTTAAAACTCGCCGATTTACGGCGTATTTTGGTCGAACCGAAAAATGCCGTTGTAAAGCAATTTCAGGCTTCATTCAAACTTGATAATGTGAAGCTCACTTTTGATGATGAAGCTCTTGATGCGATCTCTCAGCAAGCGCTTGACCAAAATACCGGTGCACGAGGCCTCCGCTCAATTGTAGAAAAGCTGATGCTGGATGCGATGTTTGAAGCGCCGTCTGTCAAAGGCGAAAAGGAATTGCACATCACCAAGCAGATAGTTGATTCCGCTGAAAAACCGGAACTCAAGCTGATTTCGGAAAAAACCGCTTAATAAGGCGGCAATCGGTAGAACCCCGCTGAAACTTGTTCAGCATTGTCCTAAATACTCAAGCGTTTCCTCCGCAGTCTTTTTCCAGCTATATTGTTTTACCCACTCAATTCCGGCTTCAATAAGGCATCTTCTCCGTTCCGTATTGGCTCCTGCCGTATCTTGAATGAGACCTGCAATAACCGAAGCGATTTCCTCGGGATTGTTTTGATCAAAGTACTGTGCGCAATCCCCCGCTATTTCAGGTAATGCGCCAGCCCGCGCACATGCAGTCGGAATACCGCATGCCATTGCTTCAATAACCGGCAGGCCGACTCCCTCCGCAGCTGACGGAAATACGCAGAGATCTGCTGCCGAATACAGCTGCGGAAGATTTTGGTGCGGAAAATATCCGGTAAGCAGGATGTCGGAGGTTACCGGAGACCGCAACACTGCCCTATGCACGTACTCAGCACCTTCTCCATCGGCGCCTGCAATAACTAACCGATGGGGCGCTTTTGTTTTCTGCTTAAAAATGGAAAATGCTTCTATCAATTCGACATGGCGTTTTGCAGGGTGCACAATTCTTGAAGCGTAAATAATATACGGCCGCTTTATCGCAAAGGGCTGTATTAAAAGAGCATCCTTGTGCTCTATATCATGCGGATAAAAAAGTGACGTGTCTATCCCATTATGAATGACTTTTATCTTTTCTTCCGCAATACCGCAGGCACGGAGATTGTTTTTAATATACCGGCTCGGACTGATAATGCCCTTGACCGACCTCAGCATAAATTTTGACATCAACGCGGCAATATTTTGGTATCCGCCGTGTGCGGTCCCGTTCAGCGTATTCTGAATGACAGGTACCGACGGTACATCAAAACGCAGCGGCACCAAATCGAGCCCCGCGGGGAAAAGCACCAGATCATATTTTTGTTTACGGGCAAACGTGTTAAAAAAAAGCGTATGCCACGTTTTTTCGGCAAATACGGTATCTCCGGTAGAGATGCCGGTATAATGAATACCGTCAA
Source organism: uncultured Treponema sp. (assembly GCA_905372265.1). Taxonomy (GTDB): domain Bacteria; phylum Spirochaetota; class Spirochaetia; order Treponematales; family Treponemataceae; genus Treponema. The sequence continues at coordinate 4,636 of CAJPOL010000084.1, forward strand.
TTCCTGAGGTATAAGTGTATTTATCCAATTCATGCCCGAAAAGCTGTATTTTATGATCCGATTTCGGCAAATTATGCACAAGCGAAAGAATATAAGAGCCGATACCGGATCTGCCGTGATCGCATCCGAAAGTGTTAATGCCTATATTCAAAAGAATACCTCTTTTCGCAAATTGTAGCATTTATTGAAACAATATGCTACTATCCTGCGGTTATGATGCATTTTTCTGATTTCCCGCTTTCTGCATCGCTTATCAAAGCACTCGAACAGCGGCACATTGTTGTCCCATCAGCCGTTCAGGAAAAGGTAATTCCGCCCGCCCTTGAAAGAAAAAGTATTTTTTTTGAATCGGAAACCGGTACCGGTAAAACGCTTGCATTTTTATTGCCGCTTTTGACCCGATCGGTATGTAGCGCAGAAAAGATTTCTCTGCCGCGCCTGCTCATCCTCAGTCCGACGGTTGAGCTTGCCGCTCAAATAAAGGAAACTGTTGCGCAGCTGCAAGTTTCAGGCGGCGATACGTTTAAAAGCCTCCTGTGTGTGGGCGGCAGCTCATTAAAACGGCAGATAGAGGGCTTAAAAGAAAAACCTGCAATCATTATCGGTACCCCGGCGCGGGTTGCCGATCTTATCGGATTAAAAAAATTAAAGCTGCACGATATACAAGCGGCTGTCATAGACGAAGCTGACCGGCAGCTTGCCCCTGAAAGCAGCGATATTTTGCGGTCGGTACTCACCGCGCTGCCAGCCGGTGTACAGCTGCTTGCCTGCTCCGCTACCCTAAATCGGAAAAGCTGCGCTACACTGGCGGAATACGCCGGCAAAACAGGCGATGCACAGCCTCTGTTCATTGCGCTGCCCCGTGAGCGCATATTGCAGGAATCTATTGAACACTGGGCTTTTTTCAGTGAAAGGAAGAATAAGACCGGTACGCTGCGGGCGCTTCTTTTTGCGCTCAAAGGCGCTAAAACTTTGATTTTTACCGCCCCGGCGCATGAAGTGGAAACGCTTGCGCAAAAGCTGCAATATAAAAAAATGAATGCAGCGCCGCTCTATGGAAAATTGCAGGGGGCGGATCGGAAGCGCATCATTGCCGGATTTCGGTCGGGTAAAACACCGGTATTGATTACAAGCGATCTTTCGGCGCGCGGTCTTGATATACCTGACATCAACTACATAGTGCAGATGAATCTTTCAAAAGATGCCGCCTCCTTTATTCATAGGGCAGGCCGCACCGGAAGGGCAGGAAAAAGAGGCGTGAATATTGTTATCGGCGATGAATATGAATTACGGATTTTACAAAGACTTGAAAAAAAACTGGGCATCACGGTACAGCCTAAAGTTCTTTTTGAGGGGAGAATAGAAGAACCGCCTCCCATGGAATAAGGCCATATGATTATGAAAGCGCTGTCCAAAAACTAATGTTTTTGGACAGCAGCCTTTATCGTAAGTGCGCTTTATCTTGCAGATTAGCGCAATCAACAACCCCGACTCAAGAAGCGTCGGGGTATTAAACCTTCCGCACAAATAAACGGTTTTTACAATTTAAACTGTACACCTGCTTTTAAACTGAATGAATTGGAAAAGCGACCGATGCCGGCGTCATGCTGAATTGCAGTTCCGGTATAGGATGTAGTTGTTGAGTCTGTTGATTTCACAACCCATACGGGAGCGTACATGGTTTCGGAAAGCCCGCCGTAAACACCTATCATTTTGGTGAGCATATAGGCCACTTCAAAATTAATTCCGCCGCCGAGGTTGGTACAATGGGTTCTCATGTCTGTATTTGCATTATATTTAGGACGGTTCCATCCGCTCCCGCCGAGCGCAAGCCCTCCGCCTAATAGAATTTCGAGATTTTTCACCGGCTTAAAGAGATAGAAGAAACCGAATTGACTATCAATGGCATACACAACATTTACACTGCCTCGCTCGCTATGATAGTAATTAGACCTCTGCGTGATTACATGAAGCACATTGCCGAATCCGAAATTAGCCATGGCGTAAAAGCCGAATGTCCCTTTAAATTCTCCACGCAATACGAATGAAAGACCGCCAAGATTAAAGGCATGACCATTGTAGCCGCTGCCGTGCGAATGGTGATTGCTGAAATGGGTATAAAGAGCCCCTACATCAAAAACAAGCTGCATCTGTGAACTCTTCGGTTTTGAACCCTTTCCTTTAGCGGCGGCGCTCAGCAAAGTAGTCGAAAAACAAAGAACCAGTACAAAAAAGAGTGCTTTTTTCATCATAATTTAGAAGTTCCTCCTTAAGTGTATTTAGTATTACATTTTTTTTATCTTACGTCAATCAAGGCAAAAAAGAGGTATTGCCCTTAAATTTTTTCTCTTTTATACTGTCTTTCAGTTACTTGATGATTGCAGTCTTATGTCCGGCTATGGGCATCACCGGAGCGTGGATTTATGAGCGATAAAAAATATACTGTTTTTATGCTGTGTGCAGGAATGCTGCTGCTTGCAGTCTGTTCTCTCCACCGGCTGCTGTTGGTATACGGCAGCACCGATGTATATGTACATACGGTGTTCGTATTATCAGTCATTATTCCGTTTTTGGTATTTCTTATTTTAGTAATAGTATATATTCCGATAGTCATCGCTATGCGGATAATGGATAAAAAAATAAAATATTTCATGTATAATCTTTTGGTATTTGTTTTTTCTATCATCATCTTATTTCTCTCCATGTATATTGATGCTCCTACGTTAGTGTACATGACATAATGGCCGAGAGGCCCTTTTTATGCTATACTGACACTCGTTAAGGATGAGAAGATGAATGTCTTTGATATAATTGGGCCGATAATGATTGGTCCGTCAAGTTCTCATACGGCCGGAGCGGTGCGGATAGGCTTAATGAGCAGGATGCTGCTCGGAACGCCGCCGGTAAAAGCGCACATCCGGCTCCATGGTTCATTTGCACGGACGTATAAAGGACACGGAACGGATAGA
>CAJPOL010000085.1 GCA_905372265.1 uncultured Treponema sp.
TAATGGCAAAAACTTGTTACTGCTTGGAACCACCGCCGTCCATGGCGGTAAACCGCGGAGAGCGCAAAGCGCGCAGAGAGAATTGAGAAATAGCGTTGGTATGAAAGCCGTTGCTGAATCCTTGCGTGGACTATACGTACTGCTTATTAGGTGATACACTGCGGGGCACGGAAACCGGAGGTAACATGATTATCAGTGACAAAAAATATGTTGAGAAAATGCCGTTAGCGTGTTTGCCGACGCGGATAGAAAAACTTGAAAAGACATCAGCGCAGTACGGTAAGAATATTTTTATCAAAAGAGACGATCAAACAGGTACGGAACTTTCAGGGAATAAAATCAGAAAACTCGAATACGCCGTTGCCGAAGCGCGGGGCGCAGGATGCGATGTCCTTATTACCTGCGGCGGTATACAGTCAAATCATTGCCGTGCAACGGCTGCCGTTGCAGTCAAACAAGATATGCATTGTATCTTGGTGTTAGCGGGAGAGCCGCCTGCATCCCCTGACGGTAACCTGTTATTAGATTATCTTTTCGGCGCTGAGGTGCGGTTTATACCGCCTGACCGCTATGAAAAAGAACGGCAAGCCGTTATGGAAAGCATCGTTCAAGAATTGGCGGCAAAAGGCAAAAAAGGGTATATCATTCCTATGGGCGCGTCGAACGGCATAGGCGCTTTCGGGTATTTTGATGCACTGAATGAAATCGTACTGCAAGAAACAGCGCAAGGAATCAGGTTTGACACTATTGTTTGTACGGTCGGTTCAGGCGGTACCTATGCAGGCCTTTGCGCAGGAAATAAAATACATAGCTATAAAAAGCACATTATCGGATTCAGTATTTCCGAATCCTCCGATTTCTTTACAAAAGAAATTATTGCCATTTCAAAAGAATTCTACGCATACCGGCACGAAGAAGAGGCCTTGACGCCGCACGATATTTGTATCGTTGACGGCTATGCCGGACGCGGGTATGCATTAAACACGCAGGAAGAGCTTGCATTCATCCGGCGTTTTGCTGCAAGCGAAGGCATTGTGCTTGATCCCGTGTATACGGGAAAAGCCATGTACGGATTATGCAGCGAACTTGAAAGCGGCTCCGCATTGTTTAAAGATGCGGACACTATTTTGTTTATTCATACGGGCGGGCTTTTCGGGCTTTTCCCCAAGCGGGAAGAATTGACCTCAATATTGCCTTTCCGGCAGTGATTTTGTATACTCAAATTCATTATGATACGTACCTGTATTTTCGATTTGGACGGAACACTAACCAATACGCTCAACACTTTAGCCTATTTTGTCAATACCGAAACGGCAAAATACGGACTTCCTGCTGCTCCAGCTGAAAATTTTAAGTACTTTGCCGGGGATGGAGCGCGTATGCTTATCCGGCGGGTGCTCGCTTTTCACGGGGTTCACGACAGTCAGCTTGAAGATACGGTCTTAAAAAATTATAACGCCGCGTATGATGCGGATTTTCTACACCTCTGTACCGTGTATGACGGCATTAAGGAACTCATTGCCGAATTACATGCACGGGGAATAGCGCTTGCAGTACTCTCCAATAAGCCGCAGCCGACGACGGAAAAAGTCATTACGGCTTTTTTTGGGACAGATACGTTCTCCGTTGTATTCGGACAGCGGGAAGGTGTTCCGATAAAACCTGATCCTGCCGGAGTATACGAGATTATTCAGCATCTACAATGCGAAAAATCGGAATGCCTCTATATCGGCGATACCGCCGTTGATATGAATACCGGTAATGCGGCAGGATTGACAACTGTCGGTGTACTATGGGGCTTTCGCGATCGGCAAGAGCTGGAAGCCTCCCATGCCCGTTTTATTATTGAAAAACCGGCCGAACTGCTTTCTCTCTTATAGTCCTCTGCGGCTAATGAAAAGATAAAGAATGTATGATACGTTTGCTCTGATAAAAGGAGCCCTGACGGTTTTTGTATGAGAGAATTTATGAGCCGCGCACTGCGGAAGCTCCAGAAAATGAACGATTCGCAGCTGCGCTCATTTATCCAGTTGATTGCAGATGAGTATGCGCTGTTTGATGCTGTCATGGACTCGCTTACCAACGGCGTCATCATCTTAGATTCCAAACATGTAATCGTAAAAACAAACCGCGCAGCCTCGCGCATACTCGGTATTCCCCTTGCTGAAAGCTCCGACCGCCCGCTATGGCGGGTGATCCCCGACTCAAAACTGGCGGATTTTATCCGTACAGTCATCAAAAATGAAGAAGCCGTCCTTACGGAAGAAGTCGTTATCGCCAGCGGCGAGGAAAACCAATATATCAAACTCTCGATTTTGCCGCTGGTGCGGGACAAAAAAGTGCGCGGGACGATAATCACTGCTGAGGATATTACGCAAAAAAAGCGTGAGGAAATTAATAAACGCCGGCTTGAAAACCTTGCCAGCCTGACAAACCTTGCAGCCGCTGTCGCGCACGAGATAAAAAATCCGCTGGCGGCTATCAGTATTCACGTACAGCTGTTGCGGAAAAATTTTAAAGCGTGCAATTTAGCCATCAATACAAAAGCGCAAAAGCATCTTGACGTGGTGGAAGAAGAAATCGAACGCTTAAATAAAATAGTAGTGGATTTCCTATTTGCCGTCAGGCCGCTTCAGTGCGAATTTGCACCGGTTGATGTCAGTAAACTTATCCGAAACTTAATCGAGACGTTTCAGGAGGAATTCGCGGCCGCACACATATCGGTTGTGTTTCATCCCGATGGAGAATTGCCTCATATACAAGCTGATGAGCGGTTCCTGCGGCAGGCGCTCATGAATATTTTGACCAATGCAAAGGCCGTAATGACGCCTTCAGGCGGAGAGCTCCGCATTACAGCGCGGTGCGATGAACAGAAATTATGCATTGCTATCGCCGACACAGGAAAAGGCATCGCTCCCGATGTACTGCATAAAATTTTTGAACCGTATTTTACCACAAAACCCGACGGCAGCGGACTTGGGTTGACCATGACATACAAGGTAGTAAAAGAGCACGGCGGCGATATTCAAGTTCATTCGGAACTCGGCAAAGGCACCCGCTTTACGCTGATTCTTCCGGTTGTCAGAAGCGGAAAACCTTTGTTGATTGAAGCGCATCCTGAGCATACTTCGGTAAGCTAATATGAAAATAGCAGTAGGATTAAGCGGCGGCGTCGATTCGTCCGTTGCGGCGAAAATGCTGATTGATCAGGGGCACGATGTGTACGGAGTTACCCTGCAATTGCTGGAGGATGGGAACCATATAGCGGAGGAGGGCGCTGCAAAGAAAATCATAACGGAAGCGGCGCATGCGGCGCAGCGGCTCGGGATTCCCCACCGTGTGTATGACTTCCGCGCCGAATTTAAAAAACAAGTTATCGATTACTTTATCGACGGCTATCGGCGCGGTGAAACCCCGAACCCCTGCTATTTTTGTAACCGGCGCATCAAATTCGGGCTGTTTTTAGACCGCGCAGTGCAGGACGGCTTTGACGCTGTTGCAACCGGCCATTATGCAAAGATTTTCCGCGATACGGCGGGGCTGTTCGGGCTTGCGCAAAGCGCCGATGTACAAAAGGATCAAAGCTATTTTTTGGCGTTACTGGATCAGCGCCGGTTGAGCCGTATTTTGTTTCCGCTTGCCGCGCTGACAAAACAGGAGGTTCGCCGCATTGCGGAACAGGCCGGTCTCGTCAATGCACACAAGGCCGATAGTCAAGATATCTGCTTTGCACCTGACGGCGATTATACGGCCATCATTGAAGCCGCCGCGCCGGGAGCTTTTACTGCGGGCGCTTTTGTTGACACGGATGGGAATACAATCGGAACACATCTCGGCTTACACCGCTATACCATCGGACAGCGGCGCGGACTTGGACTGCCGCTTGGCTACCCTGCGTATGTAGTTGAGAAATCCGCTGCCGGTAATCGGGTCATCGTCGGCGCTGTTGAAGACCTTGCCGCAGCGGCCTGTACCGTACGGGAGGTCAACTGGATTGCGGCAGCTCCGGCGCAGCCGTTCAGTGCCGAAGTCAAAACACGCTACCGCCAGCAGATGAAGCCCGCCCGCATTGAACCGGCCGGCGAAGGTGAAGTCCGTATTGTATTTGATGAACCTGAGCGAGCTGTCGCGCGGGGGCAGGCCGCCGTGTTTTACCGATCAGGCTGCGTACTCGGCGGGGGCGTAATCTCAAGCGTGACGCCGGTAAAACCGCACGGGTATGCTATCATAAATTAAAGCGCGTGTGAAAATGGGGAATAAACCGGCGATTCGTCATCTCTGAGCCAATCGGCTATATCAACAATCCGGACGCCCTCATGCTGATACGATTCATGCCGTGTCCGTGCAATGATCATCTTAGGGTAGGCGTCTTTTATTTGAAAAAGCGGAGCCATTTCCCGTTCAAATGTTTGCTCATGCGTAATATCATCGCTGACTTGAATATAGATTTTTTCATCGCGACGGATTGCAACAAAATCAATTTCTTTTTTATAGAGTACTCCGGTATAGACTTCATACCCGCGCCGCAGCAATTCTATCGCAACAATATTTTCATACATACGTCCAAAGTCGAGGTTCTTTGTTCCGAGCTTTGCATATCTGAACGCATGGTCGCAAAGATAGTATTTGTCTTGACTTGCAAGATATTTTTTACCGCGAATATCATACCGGCGGATTTTATAGAATGAGTAGGCATTCGTAAGGTAGTGCAAGTATGAGCCGATGGATTTGTCATTCGTCTTTTCTTTATGTGAGGTAAGCGTATCGGCTAAACTTCTCGTAGAAACTTCGGATGAAATGTTATCCATCAGAAAATCCGCAAGTTTTTCCAATAATCCCGGATTTCTGATTTTATACTTTTGCCGTATATCTCGGACAATCAGCGTTTCAAATACGCTTGTAATATACGTATATTTTTCTTTTTCCTGTTGATACAAATAACTACCTGACATACCGCCTTGCCGCACAAATGCATCGAACGCTGCATAGATGTCGTTTTGTTCATCTTCAAAATAGGCAAGAAATTCGCTAAATGAAAACGGAAAAACATGGATTTCAAATGTTCTGCCCGTAAAGAGGGTTGCTAAATCACTTGAGAGCAAAAAAGCATTTGAACCGGTGATATAAATATGATATTTTTCGCTTGCATGGAGGGCGTTTATCGCTTTTTCAAAACCGCGGCACATTTGTACTTCATCAATAAAGAGGAAATTTTCTTTTCCTGCCATAAAATGCTCTTCGATAAAACGATACAGAGCGTGGTACTCCGCAAGATGTTCCGTCTCTAGGGTATTAAAATTAATTCTGATAATGTTGGCATTTTGAATATGTGCTGTTACATATTCGATAAACGCTTCAAGGAGCTTTGATTTACCTGCACGGCGGACGCCGGTTATTACCTTTATATCCGGCGTTTGTATGGTTTTGATGAGCCGTTTTAAATACGAAAGCCTCGAAATAATCTTCATAGTTAAAAACCCTCAGTTTTTAGAGATGTTCTAGTATAGCTTCTCTATTTCGCAAAATCAATAATTTTTCATTTTTGCGAAATAGAATCGTTTTTTTTTCGTTTATATCGATGTACTTCCCTATTACGGCACAAATAAATAAAATAAGGGCATCTCTAAAAACTCGGTTAGATTTTTAGAGGTTCCCATAATTCAAACACTTGCTTATACGGGGGAATTCCAATGAATCTTAAAGCGAGAATACAAGAGAATATATACGCTGTACGGGCGGCGGCAGTCAATGCTCCTGCCGTATTTATTTTTGTGGTTGCGGCAGGTATATCGCAGCTGTTTTATAAATATATTCCGAATGCAATTCAGCTGAATATTCTGTTTTCTTTTTCGGTGATTTTACTGTGCTCTGACGGAATAAAAACTGTATCAGTGCGTATGAAAACGGCCGTTTTTTGTTTGCAACTGTCCGGTATTGCTGCCGTATACTTTGTAAATCTTTTTACGCTGAATCGGAATATCGAACACGGCTGTATATCGCTGATATACTTGTACTGCATCGGATCGCTTATCGTCTTTTTTCCTCAACAAAACTTTCTCAAAGAATTCAAGCTCCGGTTTATCCATCTCCTTGTTTCGCTGCTCTTTTTCGCTGCAATATACCTCACGCTGTTCATCACGGTTTCTTTAATTAACGCTATTTTCAGTTTAGACATTGTGTTTACCGAAAGCATGATCTTCCGCATTACAAATGCAGCGGCGACCGTTACCGCTTTAATGGTATTTGCGCTGTACCGTTCAAAACCGCTCGTGCACTCAAAGTTTTTTACGCTTATGTTTGAAAAACTGCTGCCGGTACTGCTTCCGCCGCTCGGCGTACTCGGCCTCATCTATATGACAAAATACGCGCTGTTTCCCCATTCTACCGATACCGAGGGGCTGTCATGGTACTATCCCGTGCTCGCTCTTATTGTCCTCTGCCTGTTTATGATCCGTCATTTTGAGAGCCGGCGCATTATGGTACGGCTGCTGCTCGGTATACTCGGTATTGCCGCTTTGATTTTTATTGCCGATCTGCTGCAATATCGTGCACTCAATTCCAGCCGATGGGCATACGTCGGCTTTACCCGTTCCGATACCTCGCCTGCATACGAAATAGCGGTAAACAGTCTTTTAGCGCTGTACTTTCTCTTCGCCGTATTCCGCGTTCAAAACATGACGGCATTGTTCCGCAAGGCTGCGGCACTGATTACGCTGATTCTCTTTTTACCGGGCGCAGGGTTTTATACGTATTCGCATTTTGAAACAAAAGATGCGCTAAAAGCGCGTACTGATTTTGCTGCTTTTATATTAAAACAGCAAGAGAATAAAGACACGCTGCCGAAGCCGGAATATTTTTATTATTCGTATGCTGCCGATGATGAGCGTATTGACGGCACCGGTGCTCGTGTTATCGATACTGCACATTACAGCGCAGTTCTTTTAGGCGTCGTTCTTGAATTGAGAACGCTTCCGGCATCCTTTATTCCCTCAGATGCAAAGTGCCGCTACCGGCAGTTTTTGTTCGCGCTTGCGCATGATGGAAAGTCCGTTATGATAACCGATACGGAAACGGAAGAGAAGGAGACGCTTGAGTTTTATACGCGGATAAAAGCCGATGATTCGGAAATAAGTACGAAAAAAGAGAGTAGGACGTTTGTCTATGAAAACAAATCGCTGAAAATGATTATCCAAAGCGCCTCATATCATGAAAACCGTAATGCAAGCATCCGTTTTGATGTCTATATCAAAAAAGGAAACTGAACATACGTGCTGATGGGTAATTATACCGATAATATCTTCCTTGCTAATTCCTTTGCGATTTCTGCGGGCTCGGCGGTTAATTAAAAAAGAAACCGCGGAGAACGCTAAGAGCGCAGAGAGGATGGATGAAAGTTAAGCAGGTAGTCTTTATAAAAATCTTTGCGTGCTCCGCGAACTCTGCGGTTAATTAAAACTAAAACCGCGGAGAGCGCAGAAGGAGTAAAAATAGCCAAAAGCCTTTTTGTGTCATATATACCGCATAGAGAGGCTA
>CAJPOL010000086.1 GCA_905372265.1 uncultured Treponema sp.
TAATACCCTTCGTTACGACGCGAGCGTCGGGGTATTAAACCCTCCGCACGAATAATTATGGAAAAGCGCGTTCGTACAGTAATAGTATACTTATTTTTAAAAATAATAATATCCAATTCACGATAATGAATACCACAAGAGCTTTTAACATAATAACTTTTTTTATATTTGCCGGTTGTAAATCTTATTCTTTTAATACTTTCACCATTATAATTGTATAACAGCTCATTGCTTTTCCCATTTCGTTTCATAAACTGTAAACTACCACAGGCGATAGTAACTTTTTGTATCAATGCTAAATATAAAAGTTTTGCAGATGCATCCTGCCCCATCAAAAAATCTCTCTGCGATCTCAGCGTCCTCCGCGGTTTGTTTTAACTGCAAAGACTATCAAGGGATTTAACCGCAAAGAGTGCAGAGCCCGCAAAGATTTTTATGGTGGCTAGCTGCTAAGGTTCCCCCTCAATTTATCTCCGCGTTCTTAGCGTCCTCCGCGGTTTATTATTCAACCGCAAAGAGTGCAGAGCCCGCAAAGAGCGCAGAGGGGTTTTGTAAAGATTACCTGTTCAACGTTCCTCAATCCTCGTACCGCTTCGGTTTTAACATTAAAGTGCGGCTGTTTTATCTCAATGGGGAGTCCTCTTTCCATAATAGACTTATGAAGAAAAATAGAGATGGCATCTGTTATGGTGATGCCGAAACTTGAGAAAAGCTGTTCCGCACTTGTAAATAATATATTTACTGGGATACCATCTCTCTTCTTTGAACAAAATGTCTTACCCGCGGCATTTACAAAGATATGCAGCTCAGCTATACTATCAGTTATGCCATCAAAGAGCCTGACGGTATTGGAATTGCTCGATCTCGATTTAACGGAGCATGAGGCGCTCCATCTTCACTGTATCTGCGGACAAAAAGGTCTGATGCGTTCTATTACCATTGCCGACCTTAACCGGCCCGGTCTTGCGCTTTCCGGCTTTTTTGATTCTTTTGCTTATAAACGGGTACAGCTGTTCGGACGGGGAGAATGCGCTTATTTGCAAAAGTTGATAGCGGGTAAAGATCTTAAAAACATCGAAACAATGATGAGCTATGATATTCCCTGCTGTATTTTCTCTCATAATATTCCTCCGCCTGAAACATTCTTGGAAATCGTATGCAAGACCGACTGTCCCGTGCTGCAAACAGAACTTTCTTCAACGGAACTCTCATTGCGGCTGATGCGGGTACTTTCAAATGTATTTGCGCCGAGTATGGCGATTCACGGTGTTCTTGTCGAAGTCTACGGTTTAGGTATTTTGATTTTAGGCGATTCCGGCGTCGGAAAAAGCGAAACGGCATTGGAACTGGTAGAGCGGGGGCACCGTCTGGTCGCGGATGATGTCATAGAAATTTCCTGTCTGAACGGCAATGCGCTGATAGGACGGGGTGCAAATAAAATCATCGGCCACCATATGGAAGTACGGGGACTCGGCATCATCAATATCATGCAGTTGTACGGTGTCCGCTCGGTTCGTGAGCAAAAACAAGTGCAGATTGTGGCAAAATTGGAAGAATGGGACGCCCACAAAGTGTATGACCGGATCGGAACGGAGGAATTGACAACCGAGTTATTGGATGTAAAACTCCCTCTTCTGGAGATTCCGGTAAAACCGGGCAGGAATATTCCGATTATTTTAGAAACAGCTGCTATGAACGAACGCCTGAAAAGCATGGGGTGCTTTTCGGCAAAAGAATTCAATCAAAACGTCTTACGCTGGATTGAAAGCGATACAAGCCGTGTGCCTTATTATTCGGCAGATGATACATATTGAGGATTATCCATGACGACAAAAAAACTTATCGTAAAAAACCGCGCCGGCATCCATGCGCGCCCTTCCTCGCTCATTGTTGAAAAAGCAAGCGCCTTTCAGAGCAGCATCACGATTGAAAAAGGTAACTTGACGGTCAATGCAAAATCGATTATGGGAATTATGACGATGGCGGCAGGCTACAATACCGAATTGACGCTTACGGCCGAAGGTGTCGATGAAGTTGAAGCGGCAGCAGCTATTGAACAGCTTTTTGAAAGCAAATTTGAGGAAGAATAGGCGGTTTTTGCATGGCTATTCCTCTCTGGCTTTTGAGCGGCCCCGAACTTGGAGAGCGCAATGCAGCGCTCGACAGCCTCAAAAAAAACGCCGAACAGCAATACGGGTCGCTTGATACGCACCTTTTCTACGCCGCTGAAACCCCAATGGCAGCTATTCTTGACTCACTGCAAAACGGCTCGCTGTTCGCCGCCGCCCGTTTTATCATAGTAAGAAATGCCGAAGCAATCAAAAAAAAGGAAGACATTAACATCCTTTCGCAATGGGCGGAGCAAAGCAGCAGTCAGAGTAATGCCGTATTAGTACTTATTTCCGATGAGATCGGAATTGATAAAAAAATTGAAGCGCTTGTTCCGAAAGACCATAAAAAAATATTTTGGGAGCTTTTTGAGAACAAGAAACAGGAATGGATCCGCCGGTTTTTTGCACAATCGCAGCTTCGTATCGAAGCGGAGGCTATCGATACCCTGTTGGAACTGGTTGACAATAACACGGAGGCTCTGAAAACAACGTGTATGCATATCGCCCTTTTCTTTGAAGCCGGATCGGTACTGGATGCGGAGGCTATTGAGAAGCTGCTTGCTCACAACAAAGAAGAAACCCCTTTCAGCCTATTTGATGCGCTCTGTAAGGATAATTTTGAATATGCGCTGAATATCCGGCAGAAATTGATGCTGTCAAAAGAATCTTCCCCCGTGCAGCTCATTGCAGGCTTAACCTATTGTTTTAGGCGGCTGCGTGACTGGCATGTTCTTGCAAGAAACGGCGCTCCGGATGATTTCAGCTTAAAAAAAATGGGATTCACCTCAAAAAAAGCGATTGAACAGTACCGCCGTGCAAGTGCTCGGTGGGACGCTCAAAGTGTCAGCCGCATTATCAGTTTACTGAATCAGACCGATATGCAGATACGGACGGCAGGACAGGAGCTCTCTCACGTAATGCTTGATGCCTGTCTTTACAGTATCGCACGGAAACAGGGCTCTGCTCCCGCTGCATACTATTCTTATGACCGCACACGCTAGCGGAACTGCTATCCGATTTTTACACGGTTCCGCTAAAGCTCCATAGGAGTGTGCCGACACTATGTATAAGGGTGCGGCGTTCCCTAAAGAACGGCTGCGCTGTTTTTTCAACTTTTCAACCTATGGAGGCTCATGTATGAAACTGTATTCGATAAAAAGTAATCCCGGAGATATTTCTTATTTTTCAATTTTGAATAAAACGGAAAGCGGTTATTTTATTCGGATTTGCCATGATCGGGAAGGGTATGAAAAAATTCGAGAAGAATTTTTGGATAATAATATGTTTGAGTTATGTCTTCGTACCGGTTATATCAGTGAGGCAGCCGTAGAAGCTGACGGTGTTGCTTAAGGCCGGCGCCTCAGAAAAATGCCGTATGCGGAAAACAAATACTGCATACGGCTAGCGGAGCAGCCTATACGTCCGGTCTTCTCATATTTTTAGAGCGTGATGCAGATAGTTTCTGTTGCGCAGAGAAGATCGGTTAAGGGAATCCGTATCAATGCACGGGAAGGCTGCCCGTTTTTATACTCAATACTTCCTACCGGAGCGATATGGGCGCTCCGTATTTGATACGGGACATCGATAGAGAGCGTGAATACCGCTTTTTGCAGTTCCGCCGCTATCTTTTTCCCGTAGGCAACCGCAATCAGTTCTTCGTATTCTTCTTTGGTCATCCTCTCTCCGGTAAAAAGCGGAGCAGAGAGCATATCGATAAAGCTGCGGCTTTCCGGCGGGAACATCTGTACCAGTGCATGAACGGTTTCAGGAGAAATAACAAAAGAAAGCGTTTTTTTTACGGCGTTGTATTGAACGCATTCTTTTAAAACCGTATGCGTCTTGGGCAGCGTTCCTTCCACAGTCAATCCCATCACGCCGTGAAGCCGGATATCCGTAACCGCTAAGCCGTTTTCAGTCAACGAAGCGGTTAATTCATCCCGATTAAAAACAGAACCGGTGTTTGTTTGGTTTAAAAGGTGCGCCGTATTTTTTTCAAGCAATGCACCCGGTAAAAATTCCGCTTTCACAGTATATCCGGCATTGCCGGTAACGGTTATATGCGCCGATGCGGAACATCCTGCAAGGAGGCACATGCCGATAACGGACAAGCCTGCAGCGGCTTTCGTATAGTTTTTCCATAAACAGCATATATGTCGTTGCTTCATACCGCAGCATACCATGATAGCGTAATGATGACAACATATGTTATTAGAAATTGAAGGAACGGCACCGGATACCCTAATGAAAGCTGCCCCAGCAATCGCCTGATTCGATGCTGACGCGGAGCGGCACCGTGAGCGTTACAACCGATTCCATTGCTTCTTTTACGAGCGTTTTGACCTGCTCAACCTCCCGTTCGGGGGCTTCAAGGATAAGTTCGTCATGCACTTGCAGCAAAAGCCGAGCCTCGCAGCGCTGCGCCTTGAGCGATCGATCGACTTTCAGCATAGCGGTTTTTACAATATCCGCCGCCGAGCCCTGTAT
Organism: uncultured Treponema sp.; assembly: GCA_905372265.1. Lineage (GTDB taxonomy): Bacteria > Spirochaetota > Spirochaetia > Treponematales > Treponemataceae > Treponema. The sequence goes on from CAJPOL010000086.1 coordinate 4,596, forward strand.
CGGAGTGTTGATAGCAATCCGTTCCGCTGCAGCGCGCTGTTTTTGATTTTTACTGGTGATGGCATGAATAACCCGCTTTCTTCCCATCAATGTTTCTACAAAGCCTTTTTCCGCAGCCGTTTCTTTCAGCATTTCCATAAAAGCGGTGATTCCGGAATAAGTACTGAAATAGCGGGCGATAAAATCCGCTGCTTCCGTACGGGAGATGCGCAGTTGGTTTGCCAGCCTGAATGCGCTCATCCCGTATATAACGCCGAAATTGATCACTTTGGCAACCCGGCGCATATCCGGTACAACCGATTCAATCGGTACATTAAAGATCAGCGATGCAGTTGCTGCATGAACATCGATCCCGTTCCGGAATGCCTGCACCAAATTGACGTCGCCGGATAAATGCGCCAGAATTACAAGCTCTATTTGGGCGTAGTCGGCGGAAATAAGTTTATATCCTTCCGCGGCATGGAACGCATTGCGGATTTTCCGGCCTTCTTCTCCCCGAATGGGAATATTTTGCAGATTAGGATCACGGCTTGACAATCTGCCGGTCGCCGTTCCGGTTTGAATAAAACTCGTATGAATGCGCCCTTTCGGATCGGCAAGCAGCGGAAGCGCATCGGCATAGCCTGATTTCAGCTTGGAAAACATCCTATAGTCGAGAATCTTTGCGGGAAGTTCGTCGAGGGCTGACAGCTCCTCAAGAACGGAAATATCAGTCGAATAGCCGGTTTTTGTTTTTTTTCCGGTCGGCAGCTTCCGCTCCAGAAACAGAACATCCTGCAGCTGCTTAGGCGAAGCGATATTGAAAGGATGCCCGACAAGGCGGAAGATAGCTGCCTCCTGCTTTTCAAGTGTTTCCGTCAATTCCGCCGAAAACTCAAAAAGCTCTTCTTTTTTTAGGAATATGCCGCGCGCTTCCATATCGGCAAGGAGCGGCATCAGCGGCATCTCGAGCGTTTCAAAGAGCGTACTGAGCTTCGCGCTTTCCAGCTGCGGCTTAAACAGTTGATAGAGCTGCATTGTGAAATCGGCATCCTCCGCCGCATATTCCGTAGCGCGCAAAACGGGTACTTCCGCAAAAGTTGAGCCTTTTGGGACAATATCCTTGTAAGCGATGCCTTCCAGCCCAAGCAGCGTTTCCGACAGGCTTTCAAGCCCAAAGGAGAGCTTGTCGGGATCCAAAAGCCATGCCGCTATCATGGTATCAAAAAGGTGACAGCGCGCTTCCGTAAAAATCCCCGCGGTTTTCAGCACCTGATAGTCAAACTTTCCGTTATGAACAGCAAGTTCGAGCTGTTCGGTGCTCCATAACCGTGCAATCGCATCTTTTGCAGCGGAAAACGGCATCACCGGTACGGCTTGTTCTCCCAGCTCCGGAAAGGGCGCTTTCAGCGGTACATAGATACCGGTTCCCGCTTTCAGACTGATGGAAAAGCCGACCAGCTGATCGTAAAAAGGATTGATGCCGGTTGTTTCACAGTCAAAAGCGGCAAAACCTTGTGTTAGCGTCTGTTCTATCAAGGAGGCCAGTTCGGCAGGATCGGTTACCGTGCGGTACGATCCGCTATTACGGCGGCGTATCAACGGTGTCTGAGAATCTTCCGTGTCGCCGCCGGACGGAGTCAGTTCGTCCGTATGAGAGGCATCCGTTTCAGCTGCTGAAGCCGCATGATCCTCAGGCGCATCTTTTGCGGCTTTTTTCCCATATAGTTCCGCAAGGCGCGGCAGTTCAAAACGTTTAAACAATGCTGCAGCGCTCTCATAATGCAGGAGCGTACAGTTGTAGTCTTCCATCGTACCTGCAACAGGTACAGCACTGTCAAGCGTGATGAGTTTCTTTGAAAAATAGGCAGAATCTTTCCCTTCCGTCAGTTTTTTCTGCACGGATCCGGTAATGGAATCGAGGTGTTCGTAAATGCCGTCAAGGGTTCCGTGTTCTTCCAACAATTTGACGGCTGTTTTAGGGCCGATGCCTTTTACGCCGGCGATGTTATCCGATGTGTCCCCGATGAGGGCAAGAAAATCAAGCATTTTCGCGGGAGGAACACCCCATATCTCTTGTACTTCGTTTGCGCCGCACAGTGACCAGCTTTCGGTCTTATCCGGTCTCAGCATTGTTATAGAATCATTTACCAACTGCATGAGGTCTTTATCGCTTGAAATAATCACACTGCGGCGTTTCTCCGCTTCGGCACGGAGCGCAAGCGTTGCGATAATATCATCGGCTTCAAACCCGTCGCACCGGATGCAGGCAATACCTAACGTTTCCAATATCTTTTCAATATGAGGGATTTGAGCGTGTAAATCCTCAGGCGTTTTATCGCGCGTAGCTTTGTATTCGGGGTAGAGCTCGTGCCTAAAAGTGGGAATACGGGAGTCGAAAGCCGCTACAAAAAACTGCGGTTTATATACAGTAAAAATAGAATGTAAACTTCTAAAAAAACCGTACAATGCCGAAACGTTTTCGCCTGAACTGTTGGTCAGCGGGTGGCTGACAAAAGCAAAGTATGACCGGTAAATGAGACCGTAAGTGTCAAGAATATAAAGGGGTGAGTCCTGTTCGTGCAGCATATTCATATACATCGTACTATAGCATAAAATAGCTGCTCGTCATAGTTACCGATTTCGTTATTCGTACGGAGGCTTTAATACCTGCCGTTTCTCGGCTATGCTCTGCGTCGGGGTTGTTGATTTTCCGTTTTCAGTTGAATCCCCGAACTCATTCCTTCTCTTGCGGAAAAGCTTGAAGCGGAAGAAGAGCAAAATAAGAAGAAGAAAAAAA
>CAJPOL010000087.1 GCA_905372265.1 uncultured Treponema sp.
CCCTAATGTCAAGAGGCGGGGGAATTTTGTTGCGGCAATTGTATGAGAGGAAGTAATCATCATATCCGCTAGCATCTGTTTATCTTGCTGTATGTGCCGTCTGTAGAAATCTTGCCTTATCCCGCTTTTTCTCATACAATAGGTGCATTACAAGGAGTACCTATGAAAAACAGAGCTATTGGAATAATTGTTGCGGCGGTGTTCAGCTTTACCGGTATGTTTACAGCCTGTAAGACAAGCCCGCAAACTGAAGACCCCGACTTTCTAGGAAACTATCCGCCTCAGTCATTGGGCGTAGCGCATTTAAATATTGTCAAGCGTTATTCTTCCACGCTTATCCCGCGCAATATCAGTTTTGTATTCGATCCGAAAACGAATACCGTTAAATTTCATCACAAACTGATGGGGGATAATATTTGGGTCTACCTGTCAAAGGAGAATAGACAGCTGTTACGCGAAGGAATCGAACAGTATCTTGCCGCATTTAAGGCAAAAACGCTCACTCAGGAAGGCTCAAAGAAAAAAGGCAGCTTTGGAAAAACCGATGTATTGGTAACATGGGGGCTTGCCGGTTCAGCCCATCAGGCCTATCCGACTCTGCGCTTTGACTACCAGTTTATCACGCCTCAGCGTCCCTATTTTATCCTTGCAAATGCCACCGTTAAAGGAAGCGACGATGCAAATTGCCCTGCTATGCGGATTGCTATTTCACCGGCTCAATGTCAGGATATGCTCGGCATTATTGACGAACAAGCCCTCTCTGCGCTGATAGATGAATTAAGAGGCGATTACGATAAATTCGATATTACCGAAAGCGGCACCGTTAAAGATATTGAAGACAATGCGCAAGAATCGGATGATCCGGCAAAAGAAGAAGAAATAGTATTTGATACCTTTTAAAGGAAAGGGCAGCCGCTATGCCGGCGGCGCTCGTTTCCTGCATTTTTTCTAAACCACTGTTTTTTCCACCGGTGCTTTCTTTGCAGCAGATTCCGTTCAAAGGCGGCCAACCGCCGAAACGAATTGCTGTTGTAGACGGTAGTTGCGGGACAAAAAGAGGGATTTAGCCGGTAGAGCACTGCTGCCGTTATGCAGATCATTAAGCACAAGAACGGCAGCCAATCCTGCCATTGCGCATACAGCGTCCGCTTGTACGGATAAATCGGAACCGTAACAACCGTACCGCAAGCGGTAAAAAGCGGCAAATCAGCTAAAACGTCTCCGATAGGGTCTATCACTGCGGTATATCCTCCATTGGTAGACCGCACAAGCGGTGTCCGTAACTCAAGCGCCCTAAAATAGGCAACGGCAAAATGCTGATACTCTGCGCTTGCCGTCTTTGACCATGAATCATTGGTGAGGTTGAGCAGCAGATCGCTTTTTCTATTGTGCAATTGCGCGCAATGGGCAGGAAAAGCGTCTTCAAAGCAGATGGGCGCGGCAAAGTTAATATCCGTTCCATCTTTAACAGTGAGGCGCATTGTCTTATACTCTGTACCGGGCGCCCATCCTGAAGAATCAAGGCCGACAAGCGCTGTGAATACCTTTTGCACAATCGGAATGTCGATAAACGGAATGTATTCGGCAAAGCATATCAGCTTTATTTTTGAGTAAGTATCGCTGACAGAACCGTCGGGATTGATTAAAAACACCGCATTGGAATAGGCGTTTTCACCTGCATGATTAAGCAGCGAAGAGCCTGCAAGCAGCGGTATATCCATCCGCTGCAAAAAAGCGCTGAAAGATTCATCGGCAGGAAGCTGACGGTAATAATCTCTGAATTGATCGTAGCCGAATGCAAGACTTGCTTCGCTCCAAATAATGAGATCTGGCTTTTCAGGTGAGGCGCCGACAACGTTTTCGGTGAGCTTTTGAATGCCGCTTAAATTTTCAAAAAAAACATCGGCATCCAATATCCACGGGTCGGTATTTTGCTGAATGAGCGCTAAGCGGACGGTTTTTTCAGGTGTTCTTTTTTCGTATAAGCGGAAAAATCCGTATACATGCGCCGTAAAAAGAAGCGCTGCAGTGAACACAAGCGGCGCTTTCAGCGGATACCCTTGTGCTTTTGAAAAGCCCTCAGTCAGACCCGTTGCGGCAAGCAAGGACTCGCCTAACAGGGCTGCGGTAAGCGCTATCAGAAAGGTTATTCCCCATACGCCGGTAATATCGGCAATCTGAATCAACGGGCGCAGCGACAGACCGGTCATCGCAAGGCTCCCCCACGGATAGGCAAAAAAACCGCTCGCTTTAAACCATTCCCACACCGTCCACAAAGCGGCAAAGACAAATGGGCGCAGCCTGACCGGTAATTTCATACAATAATATATGCAGATTCCGAACGGGAGACCGAGAAAAAAATACGCAACGGTGGAGCCGCCAAGCGTGAAAACGGCGAATGCCTGAAAATTGATAAGCCAAAAACTGGAAAATAGATGCACGAGTGATATAAAACCGCCGTACATACAGGCGGCGCGTCTGCGTGAAGGAACCGAACAAAAAGCCGTATATAAAGGGATCAGCGAGATTCCGCCTAAGAAAGCCGAACCCGAATGCAGCCATTCGTTGGGAATACCGAGCGCAAGCAGCCCTGCCGACAAAAAAACTGCAAAGAATGATATGATAATCGACATAATTTTGTACTAATTTAAGCATTTTTATTGAATTGTTTCAATATTACGGGTATGATAAGTATATGCAGAAAATTGTACCTTTTCATGTAGACGAATATGGAGATGAGCCTGAAATTACGGTAGCTGTTCCCGGGCGGTTTCATCTTTTAGGCGAACATACATGGTTTGCGCAAGGTAACACGCTCTCAATGGCGATAGATCACTATCTGTATCTTTGCGTATCAAAAAGGAAAGATTCAAATTATCGGTTTTTATCCCTTTCGCTCAAAGAAAGAAAGAAGATTCCCGCTGCCAATCTGCGGTACCGGAAAGAGGATCGGTGGGCAAATTCGATAAAGGCCGTTATTCTTTCATTTATGGATACGGGCGTGGAAATGTCAGGTCTAAATTTCACGATATTATCGGAAATACCGGCCGATGCAGGACTTGGCACGCCGAATGCCTTAAAAGTTGCAACCGCTATCGCATTACGGAAAGTTTTCGCTCCTAAGCTGACAAAGATGGCGCTGGTGGATATTCTTGAGCATGCAAATGTTGAGCATTTGAAAACATATCCTCATCGAGCGGATATATTGTGCGCGATGTATGCCAAAAGCGGACACTGCATCCGTACCGATCACCGGAAAAAAACGGCCGATTTATATCCGTTTCCTATCAGTAATTATCGCATTATTCTAACTGATTCGAGGATTCCGCGTATGCTGGCGCGCGAAGAGCTGAATAACCGTATTCAGGAATGCATGGAAGCCTATGAGCGGGTAAAAAAGATGCCGGATATTCCGAATGATTTAGCGAAACTTGCCGAAGCGGATTTGGAAGAGCTTGCTATTCCGGAATCGATGCGGCGCCGGGTGCTCTATATTATCCGTGAATCCGTCAGTGTAGACGATGCGATTGCCGCTTTGCAGAAAAACGATTGGGTAGTCTTTTCGCGCATTGTAACGAGGTCTCAAGAAAATTTACGGGATCGATTTGAAATTTCCTGTCCCGAACTCGACTGGCTGGTTAAACGGGTCATGGAATTTGTTGAGCCGGATACGAATGAGATTATTTGTTCACGGCTAACGGGCAGAGGCTTCGGCGGATGTACATACAGCATTTTACGGGCGGATGATGTGGAGCCCTATGTTGAAAAACTGAATGATTATGAACGTATTTTCGGGTTCAAACCTTTATACTATAATGTACAGCCTTCAGGCGGCGTTCGAATACTATGACGGAGGCATAATTGTATGGATGCACTATTTAAAGAGGGAATTCAGCTGTATCAGGATGGCAAATATGAACAGGCGCTTGAGACGTTTTTGAAAATCTCTTCAAGCAGCGATATTAATTTCGATTTAGCTTATTATATCGGACTGTGCTATGCGAGTCTTGCTCAATATGATGATGCGCTTGTGTATTTAGAGCAGATTATTACCGCCGGAAGCGATATTGCCCGCATATATCAATGCCGGCTGATCCTTGCTTTTATCTACAGTAAGACCGGCAGAGGCCGTTTAGCGGAATTTGAACTTTCAAAATTACTGGATGCCGGATATGAATCCCCGCAAGTGTACACTGCAATGGGGTATTTGGCGTACGAGCAGCATGATACGGAAAAAGCGCTCAGCTTATATGAGAAAGCGTTGGAGCTGGATCCCGATAACGCAACGGCGCTGAACGGGCTTGGGTATATTCTTGCCGATACCGAGAAGGATTTAACCCGTGCACTGGTACTGTGCAAACGGGCGCTAAACGCTCAGCCGGATAATGCGGCGTACATCGATTCTCTTGCGTGGCTGTATTTCAAGATGGGCTTTGATACCGAAGCCCGTACGTATATTCAACGGGCGGCCGGTCATCTTCCCGATAATGAAATTATCGGTTATCATGCACGGATTATCGAGAACCGCTAAAAACTAACCGAGTTTTTAGAAGCAGCCTTACACATAATGGATATGTTTGATAACTCCATTGTCGAACAGGTCTAATCAACGAGAGGATGAACGTGATGGTTACAAAAACGATTATGAAGAAAATCAGTATAGCGCTCATACTTGGAAGCGTCTGCGCCGCATTGCTTACCGCTCAGGCGAATACGCTCCAGCCCCGTATGAGCTCCGCAGATAAAAGTCAAGGATTTGAAGAATTCCGCCGCGGTGTGCAGGCTTATTACCGCGGGACATTCAACGAAGCCGTTTTACTTTTTGAAAAAGCATTGGCGCATATTCCGGAAAATCCGCTCATTTTGGATTGGCTCGGTCAGGCGTATTACCGCTCAGGTGTGGAAGGTGCAGCCCTTGAACAATGGGAAGCCGCCGCAGCGTCCGGCTACGGCGGTCAGCTTTTAAAAAATAAAATTGAGGTGGTCAGGGAACGCCGGAGCTCTCAGCTCGATTTTGCCGAATCCGTTCATTTTGTCGAAACGGCTGCGTTTGAAGCGAAACACGATGCAGGGCTCTTCTTTAAACAGCCCGTATCGGTTGCCGCTATGAAAGACGGCAGTTTCTGGGTTGTCGCTTACGGTTCCAATGAACTGGTACACTTTGACATTAACGGAATTGTTATTGAGCGGACTCACGGCCCGGTACAAGGACTTGACCGGCCCTTTGATGTTTTACCGCTTGAGAACGATAATTTACTGGTTTCCGAATTTGCCGCCGATCGGCTTTCACTGCTGACAAAAGATGGTGCGTTTATAAAATCGTTCGGAGCGAGCGGACGGGGCGAAGGACAGTGTATCGGCCCTCAATTTTTGGCAACCGACTCTTACGGTAACATCTTTGTAACCGATTTCGGCAATGCGCGTATCGTGGTATTTTCTCCCGATGGAGAAGGCCTTTTCAGCTTCGGGCAGCGCAGCGGAGTCTTTCCGGGATTTACCGCTCCGGCGGGCATTGCTATTTTGCATGACCTTGTGTACGCTGCCGATTCAGTGAAAGGCTGTATTTACGTATTCGATACGGCAGGCAATTATATCCGCACGCTTTTACCGGAGGGTAGTATCGTGCAGGCTGAATCGATGCGGGTATGGAAAAACAATCTGCTGGTATCGTGTGCCAATAAAGTCTATTTGGTGGATATCAATTTGGCAAGTCTATACACCGTTGCCAGCTTAGGCAATGCACCCGCGCGTATTATGGCGGCAATCCCCGACGCCAACGGCAGCTTACTGTTAGCCGATTATAAAAACGACAATATTCAAGTGTTCTCTCATATTAATGAATTAGCGGGAGGATTGTTCGTCCGGCTCGACCGCGTATACTCCGATAAATTTCCGAAAGTTACGGTAGAAGTGCGCGTTGAAAACCGCGCAGGGCAGCCTATCGTCGGCCTTACCGAAAAGAACTTTTTTCTCACTGAATCGAACCGTTTGGTTAATGATTTTATGCTTGACGGTTCCGCTTATTTGAACACCGATTGCGATATTGCGCTTATTATTGAACGTTCACCGCAATCGGAAAAAGAATTTGAGCTGGTGCGCACGGTGGTAAAAGAGATTGCCGAAGCGATGAAAGGAAAAGGCTCTATTTCCGTTATTTCCGCCTCGCAGATTCCCGTACTTGAAGGAAAGTTCTCCCCCGAAACCCTTGCCTCAAAACCGCTCAAGGTGAAGTCTTCATGGTCGCCGGTATGGAATTGCGATCTTGCAGTGCGGCTTGCAAGCGGAGAACTGATTAATGCAGCGCAAAAGCGGGCAGTGGTTTTCTTATCCTTTGATGAAATCAGCCCTGAAAGTTTTAAACAATATAGTTTAAACGATCTTGCATCATATATGACCAATAACGGCATCAGATTCTATGCGGTTAATTTAAAACAGCGGGCGCTGCCTTCAGAACTGGCCTATTTATGCACCAAAACCGGCGGAATGCACTCGTATATCTATGCCGAAAAAGGGCTTGCGCCGATTGTCGATGACTTGTTGAATAAACCGATCGGCATATATCGGCTCAGTTATACGTCCGTGCTCCCCACCGACTTCGGACGGGCATATCTTCCGGCGGAAGTCGAGGTTAGGCTTTTGAACCGTTCGGGGCGCGATGAGATAGGCTATTTCGCCCCGCTGCAATAAAACAGCTGAGGCAGAGGGTGCATGGAATACCAAGTAACTGCGGCGCGGCGCAGGCCGCAACGATTTGAAGATTTGCTCGGTCAGGATTTTGTCGCCGCAACGCTGCAAAAATCCATCGAGTCCGGAAAGATTGCTCATGCATATCTGTTTTCCGGCCCGCGCGGCTGCGGTAAAACGAGTTCGGCGCGTATCTTAGCAAAAGCGCTCAATTGCCAAACCGGTACTGTTGCAACCCCGTGCGGAACCTGTACCTCATGCCGTGAAATTACTGCGGGAGCAAACATTGATGTTATCGAAATAGACGGCGCTTCAAATACAAGCGTCAATGATGTCAGGCAAATAAAAGATGAAGTCCTCTTTCCTCCCAATGCCAGCCGTTATAAAATATATATTATCGATGAAGTTCACATGCTTTCGACAAGCGCTTTTAATGCATTGCTGAAAACCATCGAGGAGCCGCCTCCGTATGTTATCTTCATCTTTGCAACGACGGAGCTTCACAAAGTTCCCGCGACAATCAAAAGCCGGTGCCAGCAGTTCAATTTTAAGCTCGTCGATGTTGAGCAGTTAAAGCAAGCGCTTGCGCAGACAGCGGAAGAGCTGCATATGAAAGCTGATGATGAAGCGCTGTACTGGAT
>CAJPOL010000088.1 GCA_905372265.1 uncultured Treponema sp.
GCTCGGACAACCCGTCCACAAAAGCAGGATACTCAAAAATCCCGTCAAAATAAAAATCTTTTGTTTCATAATAAAACCTCCTACTACAGCTTTTGATTAACTGATATACCAGAGTATTACATGGGTTTTTAAATCTGTCAAGTTTTTTCTTGTGTTTCTCTTATACTGCTATCCAGCGTATCCAAACCTAACGGAGACGGAAGCCGGTGGTTCGGTTGTATGATTCTCCAAAGATATGAAAGCAAACAATGCGGCTTCTTTTAATCAGAGATTGAACGGCTGCCCGTTACTCGGAAGCAAGGATTTCAAAAGTGCGGACTCGGCGGGCGCCTGATGAGTCGGTAACGGTGAGCGTATGTATGCCGGGTTTCGGGCGTACTGACATGGTATGAACGCCGTGCGTACTGCCGAGATAGGCGCCGTCTATGTCCCAATAAAGCACGGCGCCGGTATCCCGCACAGCCGCCTGCATGATCATCGCCCCTGCGGTGCCGTCGATTTCTACCGGAATAACGATTTTTGCTCCCTGTTCGGGAAACAGGATCGCAAGCTGAGAAGGGACGCTGTTTTGATGCCCTGCAACAAAAGGCGGCAGCTTTTTATAGCTTGCAGCAAAACGGGTATAATAGTACTCCATTGCAGGCGGCAGTACAAAGCGGTTTTTAATCAGCGGAAAACATCCCGCATAATCGCCTGTCATATCGGTCATATCCGCTTGAAACTTGCCGTCGGGAGTAAAAGAGACCGCTGTGCAGTAGGGACAGACCCTACCGCCCGGCGCCTGAGCAGGCCGAAAGCCTTGTACCGTATGGGCGCAGTGCTGTCCTGCGATATACCCTGAATCAGCGCAGAAGGTTTCTTCTTTTAGGCAGGCAGCAGGCATGGCCGGCCAGTGAACGGGAGGCAGCGAGGCAAATATCTCAAACAGCGCCGGCGCCGCCGTATGAATGCTCTGAAGATCCTTTTTCCCTTGTCCTTCGGCATTGCCGAACCATACCCCGACCGTATAATCCTGTGTCGTACCGATTGCCCATCCGTCACGGTTCCCGTTGCTGGTACCGGTCTTCCATGCAATGCGTTTTGCGCCGGCGAAAAAGCGCCAGAGCGCTTCATCATCAGGCCGGGCTCCTTCCGCTAAAGCCTTTAACGTTAGCCATGCCGCTCCTGACGATACCGGAAAGTCTGCCGTATTGTGGAAATCTCTGTCTGTAACAAAGGCGGTAACATGTCCCGCGTCATCCGTTTTGCGGGAAGCGCCGGAAGCCGTACTGCACCGGCATGCAGCATTCATCAGCGCTGCGTAGGCGGAAACCGCTTCATATAGCGTAAGTTCTCCGCCGCCGAGTATGAGCGGAAGTCCGTATTCATCTGCGGAGCGGGTAAAGGTTGTAAAACCGCAGCGTTTCAGATAATCAAGAAAGGTTGTGATGCCGTATTCACGAAGCATTCGGACGGCGGGGATATTCAGCGAGCGGGATAACGCTTCGGAAGCGGGTACCGCTCCTCGGTAGAGGGGAATGTTATTATCGGGCTTATAGCTGCCGATTCGTGTCGGGATGTCGGTAACAAGCTGATCAGGCAGCAGCCGTCCGCTGTCGAGCATCGCCGCATATAAGAACGGCTTGAGCAGACTGCCGGAGCTTCTCCGTGCCTGTACAATATCCACTGCCGATGTACTTCCGTTCCTGCCGTCAAGTCCAGTATTTCCGCAATAGGCCAGCGTCTTTCCTGTGGCGGTTTCGATAATGATTGCGGCGGCATTGTTAATCCCCTTGCGGGAAAGCTCAAGAGAACGCCTCTCTAAAATCCGCTGGACATTCTTTTGCATGCCGGCATCCAGAGCCGTATAAAACCTTGTTTGATGATGTCCCGTTTTTTTGAGAAATTCCAGATAGTGCGGAGCGCCTGAGGGTAAGGGATAGGGTTTTTCAGGCAGCGGTTCTGCAAGCGAAAGTTCAAGGGTTTGCGCATCAAAACATCGCTGCTCATACAGGGTATGCAGCAGTTTATCCCGTTTAGCAAGCAAAACGGCTCTATTTGCACCCGGGTGAACCAGAGACGGCTGATTGGGAAGTACGGCCAGCATCGCCGCTTCCGCCCATGTCAGCGAGGCGGGCGAGCGGTTAAAGTACCGCCATGAGGCTGCTTCAATGCCGATCACATTTCCGCCGAAAGGCGCATGTGCGGCGTAAAGCGATAAAATACGGGCTTTTCCAAGTCTCAGTTCTGCGATAAAGGCAAGAGCTGCTTCTTTTAGTTTTTGCCGAACCGTGCGCGGCTGATTGCCTGCGAGGAGCCGCATGGTCTGCATGGTAAGCGTTGAGGCTCCCGAAACGATACGCCCCGCCCGTATATTGGAAATAAGCGCACGGATTACCGCAATCGGATCGACCCCCGCATGGTAATAAAAGCGTTTGTCTTCAAAGGCAATAATCGCCTTGCTGAAAGTGTCGGGAACGTCTCCGGGCGAAAAGCGCCATTGCCCGTCCGCCGCTGCCGCAGCGCCGAGCAGTGTTCCTGCTTTATCGTACAGAGCATACGAATAGGGGAGATTTTCCGGTATAATAGTGAACGGCAGGAAAAAGAGTACGCTGTATGAAAGAAAGAGCGCAAGAAAAAATGTTCCGTACCGGATGTTTGTCTTATCGGATAACGACTTTGTACGAGAAAAAATGAGCATGGCTACCGATCAATTATATCGGTAATTTCTCACAATGGGAACCGCACGCATCATGCTTGGCTATGCTCTGCCTCCCGTTTGCCAAGCAATATCATCGGTACTATATGTACTTCTCGTTTCCGTTCGCCCATGCCCCCTTTTCCGTGAGAAGAAAGCTTTGATAGCGGCCTTGAACGTGGCAGAGACGGAGGTAAATCTCTGGGGCGTGCTGAAAGATACCATCAAAAGGCCCACGAAACGGCACGGCTGATGAAGCAGGCGAGCTGTGAAACTACTTTTATAGAAAATATGACCGGCCTCACCAAAGAAGAGATAGAAAAACTGTAATCCATGGATACTATGTAATAGCTTTGAGTTGAACACTGTTACAAAAACCTTTGCGTGCTCCGCGAACTCTGCGGTTAATTAAAATAAACCGCGAAGGGCGCAAAGGACGCAGAGAGTAATGGGGAAAGTTTGGTAGGGCATCTTTACAAAAACCTTTGTGTGCTCTGCGCACTCTGCGGTTATTAAAAATGAAACCGCGAAGGGCGCAAAGGACGCAGAGAGTAATGGGGAAAGTTTGGTAGGGCATCTTTACAAAAATCTTTGCGGTCCCTGCGCGCTCTGCGGTTAATTAAAATAAACCGCGAAGGACGCAAAGGACGCAGAGAGTAATGGGTAATAGCTTTGAGTTGAACACCGTTACAAAAACCTTTGCGTGCTCCGCGAACTCTGCGGTTAATTAAAACTAAAACCGCGAAGGGCGCAAAGGACGCGGAGGTGTAATGGGTAATAGCTTTGAGTTGAACACTGTTACAAAAACCTTTGCGTGCTCCGCGAACTCTGCGGTTATTAAAAATGAAACCGCTGAGTCTTCCTATTCTATCAGCTTGTTGATTTCTACTTTATACTCATCTTCAGACACGAATAAATTAAGAAAGTCAGAGAAACGCCCCAATTCTTCAATCTCTCTAAAGAATACTTCGTGATCTGTAGTGTATACTTTGGGATTGCTAATATCTTTATCGCTTAGGCATATAAAGTAATAATTGGGATAAGAGTTGGATTCGCCAATAATTAAAAACTCTAAATCATTACAAGGAATTACTGAGCTTACGTTTTCTTTATGAATAAACTCGGAGTATTCATCATAGTCGGCTGTTCCTTTTGTGAAAGGAGTGAATTTCTCAGTTTTGTATTGTATCCTTGGATATGGGATTTCCGATTCAGGTAATATCCCTTCAGCCTTTATTCTATCGAGTAAATCATTTTCTAAGTAATCGCTAAAGTCCTGCATAAGATAACTCTTAGGCAAGCCAATACTTTCCATATTGTGCAGCAAGTTCTCGCCTTCAAAGGCCGATTTGCCGCCAAGTTTCGTGATTCTATCAATTATTCTTTTATCCATAGTCTCCTTATATTCTCCTTTTCAGATATATACTTATCAATCTCATTATCAGTTATTATTCAAAAATCAAATTCATATATTTTGTCATATTCTCGATAAAATCATCAAAGGCTGCCAAATCGATGAGCTCTTCATGTTCCATATCATAGCTTGCAATTTTTTTTGTTTTCGGGTTCCATACAATATAAATATGACTGTAATCCCTGGAATAGTCAATAGTAGTGCAGTGCCTAAACTGAACGGGTCTGAAATCGGCCGGCAGCACTGTATAGACTGTAACGGTGAAAAATAGTCAAAATGGCGTGTATATATGGCGCGAATGCTTCCGGAAAAACAAACATACTCGAGCCCTTTCGCTTTTATGCGTATTTTCATGGTTCATAAAGCTCACCGGTTCTTTTGCTTAATTCATATCGATGTAACCGGCTGTTATACCGATAAATCCTTTCTATATCACATTGTGCAAGAACCGTTGTTTTGTTATCCAATTCGGATATATACAAAACGGTACCGTAAATCCGTATTCTGCCCGTATCAAATTGCGAATAATCGATCTTCAATACATTATCTTTAAAAATGCGACTGAATGTTTCTCCGTGCCGATATGGTATCGTCTTAAAGTGTTCTATTTTACGAAAGTCCGCATACTCCATCCCTTCATGATGTACATCAAGGATATAATGCTGAAACAGCAATTGTTTTTCAAACGTGAAAAGATAGATAGAGCCGTTACCCATATGTGTTTGTCCGATGATTTCTATTATGGTGTTATTCTTGGTCTTTATGATTTTTGCCGAATATACGGACATTTCATCAATTGTGAACTCAGTTATTGTTTTTGATGCCGAGTTATATAAAACCGTATAGCTTGACCAATGAGGTTCATCTATAATCATACATAAGCTATTGGAATCATATGTGCCGATTATTTTAATTTCTTTTGCCGACGGATATTTTTCTCTCAGCGCAGTTAAAGTCTCTCTTTGTGCCCATACGAAAGAAGACAGTATAAATGACAACATTAGCATTATTGTTTTTTTCATATTCAAAATATTGTTACAAAGGATCATTGCATTCTTCTCGCCTCATGCTTTCACTGTATCATTTTCTCCTCTTTACTACTACTCAGATACAAAAATTGATTTCCATGAGGCATATTTCTGCTGCCTTTACTTTTTCGGTAAACAACAGTATAATAGCAAGAATTTTTAGTTTAGTAAAAACAGTCTGTAAGGAATCCTGAAACGTGGAAGAGATAAAGACGCCGGAAGGCGGGGTATTAATCCCCATCCCGATTGAAACTGAAGTAAAACGTGCATATATAGACTATTCGATGTCGGTTATTGTGAGCCGCGCGCTGCCTGATGTGCGGGATGGCTTGAAGCCGGTACACCGCAGAATCCTCTATTCAATGGAAGAGAAGAGTTTGCGCTATTCGGGGCCGACGCGCAAATGCGCTAAGATTGTCGGTGATGTGCTGGGAAGTTACCATCCGCACGGCGATGCCTCCGTATATGATGCACTTGTCCGTTTGGGGCAGGATTTTTCCCTTCGGTATCCGGTAATCCATCCGCAAGGAAACTTCGGTACCATCGGCGGCGACCCGCCTGCAGCCTACCGTTATACGGAAGCAAAGATGGCGCGGCTTGCAGAATCGATGGTAGAGGATATCAAAAAAGATACCGTTGATTTTATTCCGAACTTTGACGATTCTACGCAGGAGCCGACCGTTCTGCCCGGCAAATTTCCGTTCTTATTGGCGAATGGTTCAAGCGGTATCGCCGTCGGTATGGCAACCAATATGCCGCCGCACAACCTACGCGAAATTGCTCAAGCGGTGTCCGCCTATATCGACAATCCTGATATTACCATTGATGAGCTTGCCAAGTATATTAAGGGGCCGGATTTTCCGACCGGTGGCATTATCTTCGGCAAAAAAGGCATCCGGCAGGCGTTTAAAACCGGACGCGGGAAGATTTTAGTCCGCGGCAGGTTCAATATTGAAGTTGATAAAAAAGGCAAGGAAACGATTATCTTTACCGAAGTCCCCTATCAGGTAAATACCTCGGCGTTAGTTTCCAAGATCGGTGAACTTGCCCGTGAAAAGGTGATAGAAGGGATTGCGGCAGTCAACGACGAAACTTCAGACCGCGCCGGACTGCGGCTGGTTATTGAGCTAAAGCGGGGAGCGATCGCAAAGGTGGTGCTGAATCAGCTTTTTTCCAAGACTGCGCTGCAATCCTCTTTCGGCGTTATCAACCTTGCGTTGGTGGAAGGCCGTCCGCAAACGCTGACGCTCAAACAGCTGGTCGGTTACTTTGTAGCGCACCGGCAGGAGGTCGTTACCCGCCGCATCCGCTTCGATCTGAAAAAAGCTGAGGAGCGCGCTCATATTTTACGCGCTCTTATCGTTGCCATCGACAACATCGATGAGGTGATTAAGATTATCCGCGGCTCCCGCGATACGGCAAGCGCCAAGAACGCGCTGATGGAGCGGTTCTCGTTTGACGACATACAGGCGCAGGCAATCGTTGATATGCAGCTCAAGCGCCTCACCAGCCTCGAAATTGAAGACCTCCGCAAGGAATTGCAGGAGCTTGAACTGCTGATTGAACATTTGAAAGACCTCTTGGCGCATCCTGAAAAGATTCTTGCGCTTATTAAGCAGGAAACCGACGAGCTTGCAGAAAAATTCGGCGATGACCGCCGTACCGATATTGTCAGCGATGAGGTAGAAGAAATCAACATTGAAGACCTCATCAAAAAAGAGCAGATGGTAGTGCTGGTTTCCAACCTCGGCTACATCAAGCGGGTACCGGTTACCGCCTACAAGCGGCAGAACCGCGGCGGTAAGGGTTCCAACTCGGCAGCTTTGGTTGAGGATGATTTTATCGATCAAATATTCACCGCTTCGACGCACGACTATATCATGTTTATCACCAATGAGGGGAAGGCATACTGGGTTAAGGTACACGAAATCCCCGAAGCGAGCCGTACAAGCCGCGGTTCTC
>CAJPOL010000089.1 GCA_905372265.1 uncultured Treponema sp.
ACGCCGAAATAAATGCTCAACGTACAACAAGTACGTCTCCGCTTTATTTCGGCTAAGTTCCTAGCATCTGTACTGTCTATTTCAAAAGGCTTACGGAAGAGGGCATCTCTAAAAGCTAACCGAGTTTTTAGAGATGCCCTATGGGTGTTAAAAAAACAGGTTTTAGAGATAGTAAACCGAAATAAAACAAGGGAGATGCGACATGAAAAAAATAATATTGATTATGCTAGTTATATTTACAGCTGTTTCTGTAAATATATTCGCAGAGGAATTAACTGCCCGGAAAAATACGGTAAGTATAAATTTTGATTTTACTAAAAAATTTGGACTGGCAAGTAATCAATTTGCCGTATGGGTTGAAAACGGAAAAGGAATGCTCGTAAAAAATTTATTTGTGACTGATTTTACAGCAAGGAAGGGTTGGAAAAAAAGACCTGAAAGTCTTCCCTCATGGAGGAAAGCCGTAAAAGATGCTAACATAGATGGCATAAGCAGTGCGACTCCTAAATCCGGAAAGTTTCAATTGCAATGGGATATCAAAAATGAGGACGGTGAACCGGTAGAAAAAGGTATTTACACAATATTTATTGAAGCAAATATAAAATGGGAAAATACCGTGTTATTTACATGCGAGATAAAGATAGATGATAATATCACAATAGGCGAAATTACAGAAAAAATATCGGGAAAAGGTTATGATAAACAAACTTTGATGACAAATGTAGAAATAAAATAAAAGGCAGCTCTATTCCGAAGGACACGAAGCAAATCCAACAAAGTTTTTAGAGATGCCCTTTAGTGTTAATTATTATAGAAAGCAAATCTAAATATCTTGATTTTGTCAAATGAATATATGATAACTTATTCGATAAATATTGCGAATGCTGAGGAGATAAATATGATTTCAATAAAACCCGTTTCCGATTTGAGAAATTATAACGAAGTATTGCAAGACGTACGGGAAGATTCTCCTGTTTTTCTGACAAAGAATGGGCGCGGTTGTTATGCAGTACTTTCAATTAAAGATTATGAAAAACTAATTGCGGTACAAACGCTTTTTACAGAATTAAAAAGAGGGGAAGATTCAGCCGTAAGAGACGGATGGATCGATGCAAAAGATGTCAGGAGTATGGTTGGCCTTTAATGTATACAGTGCAGCTCTCACCGAAAGCTGTAGAGGATTTACAAGAAATAAAAGCATACATAACAGATGAATTGGGAAATCCCATCGCAGCCGGAAATACGGTGAATAAAATTATTGAAACGTATGAAAGTCTTATAAGTTTTCCTGATAGAGGAATTCCTGTGCAAAAATATGTCTTATTTCCAACTGACTACAGATTTGTACTTGCCAATAATTATTCTATTTTTTATCGTTGTGAAAATGAAGTAATCCGTATTATAAGAATTTTGTATTCACGGAGAGACTTTATCCGTATTTTATTTAAAGATGCTAATGAGCGATAGTATCACCCATAAAATCTTCATTAATTTACGGAATAATGCATAATAAAGAAAGAAGGAGAGGAATACCAATATGAAAACGATACAAAAAAAACACGGAGCGGTTATCGTGTGTTGTGCGCTGTTTTTTGCGGTACTATTGTTGCCTTGCTCTGCGCAGGAAGCAGCGGGAACCTTGTCCCAAGATAAGGCCGAATATCAAACAGCCGATGCCGTAACTGATGTTACGGATGAAGATGAATTTACTGTCGATTCGGAAGATGAGGACAGTGCAAAACCGGTATTCACGGTAAGCGGTAAAATTGGAACGCTGCACGGTGTCCGCTGGAATGATGCTAAAAAAAATTTTGAATACGGAGCATCCCGTTCGATTGCACAGGTAAAAGGTGAGGTCTCTGCCGGTTCTTCTTATGCAGTTATTTCCGCCGCAGCCGAATACAATTACCGTAATCCCGCACGCACAGGTTTCCGGCTGAACGAAGCGTATTACCGCTATTCGGGTGAGATATGGGATATCAGTGTCGGACGGCAGGTTATTGCGTGGGGACAGGCGGATGGGTTTAAACTCACCGATGTGTTAAGCGCGCGGGATAGCTCGGAGTTTATTGCCTTTAGCGGTGATGATGCGCGGCTTCCGTCGGATAGCATCCGGTTGCGTTTTTTTCATGATCTGTTTACGTTTGAAGCGATTGCCGTACCGTTTTTTACCCCGAATAAGCTGCCGCGCTTCGGCTTTGAAAACGGCGCAAAAGACGGTCTCTACTATATCGACACGCCAGATAGTTTCGATATGCAAACACCATTTGGCACCATTACCGCCCCTATAACGTATACAAAACCCCAAAGTGCAAAACCAAAGATGTTTACCGACACGGAAGCAGCCGCCCGTTTTTCCTTCTTTTTACCCGGCATCGATTTTTCCGTTTCCGGCTTTTACGGCTGGGATAAAAATCCACACTATGTAAAAAGCGGGTATGTAACATTGAATGCAATGCACTTACCCGAACAGGCGTTTCTTACGATCAATCAGGAGTATTACCGTATCAAGATGGCAGGCATTGACGCGGCGATTCCTGCAGACGATGTAACAATCAGATTGGAAACAGCGTGGGTCGGAGGGCGTTATTTTGAACCGAAAAATCAAAATCCTATTCCAGGGGTGCCCGGTGCGGGTGGTATACCGCTCACCTTTAAACCTGCACTGCAAAAACACCAGCTGCTGATGCTTGCCGGCATTGACTGGATTAAGAGCTCGTGGACGCTGAGCGCTCAGTATTTTGAAGACCTCATCCTCAATCATAAAAACGATATAGAGCGGCCGATGCACAAGGGCTTTGTCAGTCTGAACGTGAGCAAAACCTTTTTACGCGACACGCTCAAACTTTCGGCAAGCGGCGTTATTGATATAAACTACGGCAGTACATCCAGCACTTATTCGGTCGGCTATGCCCTCACCGATAATATCAATTTTGCACTTGGCGGGGATGTGTACACCAAAGGCTATGACGGCAAGGGCGATTTTGCGGCCTTACACAAGATAAGCGCTGTGTGGCTGAAGGGGACGTTTACGTGGTAGTAGAATTCGACGGTTACCAAGGCTGCATAATGGGACTGCCTTGGTAACCATTTGCTCCACTATTCTTTGATACGGGCGGCAAGCGCTTGGGCGGTAAATCCGAGATGCTCCGCAACTTTTTTTGCGGGTCCCGATTCGCCGAAACGTTCTATCGAGAAAATATCCTTCTCCGGCGACTGTACCCAGCCTTCCCAGCCTTGTTTAACTCCCGCTTCCGCAACCATTACACGGCCATTGTTACCGACTAGCTGCGCTTTACAGGAAGATGCTTGCGCTTCCAGCAGCTCTTTCGACGGAACGGAAACCACCCGTACTTTTTTCGGAGCGGCAAGCTGAGCGGCTTCGCAGGCGAGGCTGACTTCGGAACCGGTCGCAAGCACGGTTATCTCAGGATCGCCATCCGTACCTTTTACGATATAGCTGCCGGCGGCTTTCATAAGCGCCTTCCATTGCGGTTCGGTTTTTTCTAGTATGGGCAGATTCTGGCGGCTCAGTATTAAACAGACCGGCCGGTCTTTCTGCTCCAGCGCAATTCTCCATGCGACGGCGGTTTCTTCCGCATCGGCAGGGCGGAGTACCAGTAGATTAGGAATGGCGCGGAGACTTGCGAGTGTTTCCACCGGCTGATGGGTTGGGCCGTCTTCGCCGACAAAGATGGAATCGTGGGTCAATACAAAAATAGAAGGGATGCGCATCAGTGCCGCGAGCCGGAGCGCCGGACGCAGATAGTCGGAGAACACGGCAAAGGTTGCACAGAAGGCGCGGAAACCGCCGTGTAGCTGAATACCGTTGGTAATCGTTGCCATCGCGAATTCTCTGATACCGAAGTGGATGTACCGTCCCTGCGGCGTTGCGGCGGTAAACGATTGGGCATCCTGTAAGGCGACTGCATTCGGTCCCTGCAAGTCCGCCGAACCGCCGACGAGATTTGGAAATGCCTTTGCAAAAGCGTTCAGTGCGGTTTTGGAAGCTGCCCGCGTCGCAATCATCTCATCTTTTTTAAAGACAGGATCGGCAACACCGTCGAGTACGGCTTGGTCGATACCGCCTTGTACAAAGCTTCGATCCCATTCTTTGCGCCGTTCGGGATAGGCGGCGCTCCACGCGGCAAAGCGACTATTCCACTCCGCTTCCGCTTGAGCGAATTCCTTTTGCCGCTCTTCAAAATAACGATAGGCTTCGGGGGCGACAAAGAACTGTTTTGCAGGATCAAGCCCCAGCGTCTTCTTTGCCTGCGCCAGCTTCTCTTGACCGAGCGGCGCTCCGTGTGCGGCGGCGGTTCCCTCGACAGCGGGCGCTCCCTTTCCGATTACCGAATCGAGTATGATGAGCGAGGGGCGGGGATCTTTTTTTGCCTCCGCAGTGAGCTTTTCTATATCGCTGTAGGAATACATCGACCCGTGCAGCACCTGCCAACCGTAAGCCTCGTACCGCTTTGTAACATCTTCGGCAAAGGCGATATCGGTTGAACCGTCTATCGTAATATTGTTTTTATCATAGTATACAATGAGCTTACCGAGTTTCAGCGTACCGGCAAGGCTCGATGCTTCGGAAGAAACCCCTTCCATTAAACAGCCTTCTCCCACCAGCGCGTAGGTATAGTGATCGACAATGCGGTACTCTTCGGTATTGAACCGCGCTACGAGCATCGCTTCGGCAATCGCCATCCCGACTGCGGTAGAAATGCCCTGACCGAGCGGCCCGGTGGTGGCTTCGACGCCGGGAGTGAGGCCGTATTCGGGGTGCCCCGCGCAGCGGGAACCGATCTGCCGGAACGAGCGGATATCGTCAAGCGAAAGATCGTAACCGGCCAGATGCAGCGCGGCATACAGGAGCATAGACCCGTGCCCCGCCGACAGTACAAACCGGTCGCGGTCTACCCATTGGGGATTTTTCGGATTATGCCGTAAAATTTTTGCGTACAGCACCGCTGCGAGTTCGGCAGCTCCGAGCGGGAGTCCGGGATGGCCGGAATTGGCTTTTTCGATTGCATCGATTGAAAGGCTCCGTATCGAAAGCGCTACGGCATCAAGTTCTTTATTCATAATTCCTCCAATATGTTACGGCTGCGGGATAAGTTCGAGCAGCTCGGCGATAATTTCATCGGCGCTGATGTTTTCTGCGCTCGCTTCATACGAAAGCTTTAAGCGGTGGCGCAGGATGGGGTAGGCGAGGGCCTTCACGTCTTCGGGCAGGACATAATCGCGTCCGTTTAAAAATGCCCGTATCTTTGAGCACCGGTAAAGGGCGATGCTTGCGCGGGGGGAGGCTCCGACGGTGATGTAGCTGAGGTAGCTCCCGCGGGGCAGCTCTTCGCGTTTTTCTATGATGGGGCGGGTCGCCGTAACCAACGAGATAATGTATTCGTGCAGGCCTTCCGTACAGCGGACAGCTTCGGCCCCCTTGCGGATGGCATGAAGCGTGTCGACGGAAAGGATCGATTCGGTTTCAGACGTTTGCGTTTTTTTTACCGAAGCGGTGATATTTTCACTTTTCAGCATGATGACCAGCTCATCCGCCGGTTTGGGGTAGGGGACGAAGAGTTTAAATAGGAAGCGGTCGAGTTCCGCTTCGGGAAGAGGGTAGGTTCCCTCCTGTTCAATCGGATTTTGGGTTGCAAGAACAAAGAAGGGTGAGGGAAGCGGATAGCTCGTTTCGCCGATGGTAACCTGTCCTTCGGCCATCGCTTCAAGGAGTGCGGACTGTACCTTTGCCGGAGCACGGTTGATTTCATCGGCCAACACCAGATGTGCAAAAAGCGGCCCTCTGCGTACCGAAAAACGATGCGCGGTAGAATCAAAGATGAGCGTTCCGGTAAGATCGGCAGGCAGCAAGTCGGGCGTGAACTGGATGCGTTTGAAACTTAATTGAGAAAGTTCCGCAAAAGTCCGTACCGTTAAGGTCTTGGCAAGGCCGGGCGCTCCTTCCAGCAACACGTGGCCGCCTGCAATATAGGCAACAAGAATATCATCAATCAGCTGCTCCTGTCCGATCACGGATACGGCCATTTGTTTTTTAAACGCAGCAATCCGCTGCAACGCTTCGGTTTGTAAGCTCTCCATAATAACGAAGTGTACGCATATTTTTCATTCTATGCAAGGCTGAAATGCAGGACAAACATATCAGGAGTATTTTAAGCGGTTGCCCTGCTATCCGAGGTAAGTTTGATTGACTAATGGCGGGGGAAGAGTGTCTTTTCAAAGGATTCCGTAAATTTTGATTTCAAGCCCTTATCTTCGGTGTTAAAAAACGGTAATCCTATTAACACGTACGAACTGTTACGTTCCATAACGATATGTTCCGTACCGTAGCGTCGACTGATTTCTTCCAAAAAATCTTGTTTCCAACCGTCGTTGTCGTCTCCCGCAAGATGCTTGCCTTTCGGTTCAATAAAGACTTGGTAGTATGCATTGGGATTGCCGGCTTTTCCGTGCAGAAATAATAAAAAATCCGGTTGAAAGCCGCGGCCGGTATCAAAATCAAAAATCTTATACACTTCTTCATTTCTAAGCAGTTGAAAAGAATCGTAGCTGTCAAGCAAATTCGATTTGCGGTCTTTTATGAATTGAATTAAGTTACGTTCTTCGCTTGTGCCCCAAAATGCATCGAGCGCATACCAGTTTGCAGCTTGCAGTTCTTTTTCCAAAGCTTTGTTCTTTTGTGTCTCCTGCGTCTGCTCATCGATGTAAATGAGCTTTTCTTTAGTGAAACATACTTTTCCTTTTTGCTGATCGAACGAGAACATATCCGAAAATTTTACCAACCGGAAATCCGTTCCTTTATACGGCTTATCGAATTGTTCAAATTCCTTTTGCAGATAAGTAAAAAACTTTTCACACAACTCCAGCATTTTTTTATTCGGAAGATTTTCATATTTGTCTGTATCATGCGTGATCTTAATTTTTACATCTTTTATGAAATCGAAAAAATCTTTCATACTTCGAACATTAAATCGGCATAATATATTCTCAAAACTATAGTAGGAAGCGGCATTTGCATTAAGGCGATGAATAGCTTTATATT
>CAJPOL010000090.1 GCA_905372265.1 uncultured Treponema sp.
GCCCCACCCGCCCCTTTCTCCGTCTTTTTGAAGAACCGGCTGCGGCTCATGTCCGTCTTGAAAATATAAAACCGTCAATACGCCGCTTTCATGCTCCGCCTGCTTTACAGTACCGCATGAAAAGAGGCTTGCAATTACTATTACTGCTATTAAAATCTTTTTCATAGGCTCATCTTATTATAAAAAACAACTGTTTGTCCATGATTCCCTGTCATGGGCTTTCCGCTCAAGTTTTCTTTGCAGATTCCGACACTGTATCAGAAGGAGTAGCTTATGGACAAAGTGTCGGCTGCAGAGAAAATCGAACATATCTTACAGCAGCAGATTATTGTTATTAAAGAAGTGTATGCGCATCAAAAAGCGCTTGCAGAGTGCGTTCGGAACCGTTCATGGGAAGGCGTTGAGCAGTGCGTATTAAAAAGTACCGAAGCTTCAAACAAGTTCTTGAAGCTTGATAAGCAATGCTTTTTATTTTTGAATCAGATCGATCCCGATACGGAAGATACGTCGGATTTTTACGGGTATACCGCCCAGCTTCCCGATGAGCAGCGACGGAAACTGAACCGCTTATACCAAACGCTCAAACAGCAGGTCTCTCTTTCAAAAATTGAAAATGATATGCTCACCACCTATGTTTCGCATGTTCAATCGCTTGTTGACGATATGATGCAGGCAGCAGCAGTGGGAAACAAAACATCCTTCTACACGCCGACCGGAGCGCCTACGCAATCAAATTACAGCAGTTTAATTATCGATACAGTCTTTTAAGTACCAAGGAGGATAAAAAAGATGTCGACATTTGCTTCAATCGAGTTAGGAAAGCGCAGTTTATTTGCCAGTCAGCAGTCTATTCAGACAGCGGGACATAACATATCGAATGCATCCACGGAAGGGTATACCCGTCAGCGCGTTCAGCTCGATTCTTTCGAACCCCTGTACCGTCCCGATCTTACACGGGCGGAAACTCCCGGACAAATAGGACAGGGCGTTACCGTCAGTTCCATAAACCGTTTGCGCGATGAATTGTTGGATCAGCGGATTGTTGCTCAAACCGACCGGCAGGGATACTGGGAAACGCGGGATTCCTATATTTATATGATGGAGCAGCTCTATAATGAGCCGGAAGATACGTCTGTCCGCACAAGAATGGATCAATTCTGGGATTCATGGCAGGAGTTAGCCCTCTATCCTGAATCGACTGCCGCACGGGGTGCAGTGGCCTCCCGCGCAAAAACATTAACGGACTCCATCCATCATCAGTATCGAGGGTTACAAAGCATCCGCGATATGATCAACGGCGACATTGAAGCCCGTGTCAAGCAGGTGAATACGCTGACTCGTCAAATTGCAGGGTTAAACGAAGAAATTGTAAAGTCAAAAGCAATGGGCGACAATCCGAACGATTTAATGGATAAACGGGATGTGCTAACGGAACAGTTAGCGGATCTTATTACAATTTCGGTTGAAAAACAAGATTATGATGAATCCTATATCATTTATACGGACGGATTAGAGTTGGTGCAGGGCGGCAAGCACCGCAGTTTTACGCTGCAAAGCAGTACCGATAACGACGGATATGCTACGGTTGTTTGGGAAGATTCCGGCAATACCGCTCATTTTGAAGGCGGGCGGCTTGCAGCTCTCATTGAATTGCGCGATGGGGATGTCCGTGATGAAATTAGAAAACTTGATACGATGGCAATGAATTTTGTCGATCTTGTCAATGATATTCACCGCAATGCGATGGGGCTCAACGGCAAAACGGGAATTGATTTTTTTAAAGAGCAGTATTTTATCAATAATGTTGCCGGAAACTTTGACCGGAACGGCGACGGAGAGTATGATTCTTCCTATATCTTCCGCTTAACCGGCGCTCATACGCTTGACCCCCGTGAACAGCTCGGTCTTGAAGGAACACTCACGTTATCGGCAGGACAGGGAACGGTTGAGGTGCCCTATTATTCAACCGATATGGTCTCCGATCTGGTGGAGCGTATCAACCGGGCAGGAGCCGAAGTTGTCGCCTATTTGGATCAGAACAATAAATTAGTGCTCAAGGGAACGACGGCGCAGGATTCGTCAAATCCCGATTTTGTTATCCGCCATGTCGAAGATTCAGGGCGTTTTTTAGCAGGCTATGCAGGAGTGCTTGCAGGCAGCGGCGCAGAAAATGCGTATGATTGGCAGCAGCCCGACGCTGTAAATGTTCTGGCGCCTGAGGGGGCTCAGTATGCCGTCTCGCCGATTGCGCACCCGTCCGGCTGGATGGAAATAAATCCCGTTGTTGTCAGCGATTTACAGAATATAGCGGCAGGGTATCCGAGCCCTGAAGGAACACCCTACCCGGGTGATAACCGCGCCGCTCTTGCAGTAGCAAAAATCCGGAACACGGCGGTTATGGTCGGCAATACCCGTACCTTCGATGAATTTTTTGCCGAAGCGGTAACGGATATGGGGCTCAAAGGCGAGCAGTCTGAGCTTGCGCTGCAAACACAATCGGCGATTATGAAAGAGCTGCACGATATGCGCGACTCAATTTCCGGCGTCAATATCGATGAAGAATTGGCGGATATTATTAAATTTCAGCACGGTTACAATGCATCGGCGCGGTTTATCGCCGTCGTCAATGAGATGCTTGATACTGTCATCAACCGTCTCGGCGTATAGGAGAAAATATGAAGCGGATTAGTTCAAATATGCAGCACAACGACAGCAGTTACTCGGTGAGGCGGCAGGAAAGCAGGCTGCATAGAGTGCATGAGCAGTTAAGCACGCAGCGGCGTATTCAGCAGCTGCGGGACGATCCGATTGCCGCCGGTCATTCGGTGCGCTATAAGTCGCTTCTTGCACGGCTTGACCGTTTTGAAAAGAACACAAAGACGTTAAACGATCAGTATAAGGTCGCAGAAGCGCCGATGCAGAGCGCCATCGATATTATGCAGCGGCTTCGGGAGCTTTCCGTTGCGGGGGCGACCGGCACTTATACTCCTTCAGACTTAAAAAAAATGGCGCCTGAGGTGGATGAGCTGTTGTATGAACTGGTACAGACAGCCAATGCGACCGGAGCCGATGGTACCCGGATATTTGCCGGGACCAAGAGCTTTACCGAACCGTTTGAGGTCGTGATGGGAGATATTGACGGGGCCGGTTCTGCGGTGATTACTAGCGTCCGCTATAACGGTTCCATCGATACCAAGCACGTTGAAAGCGATGAGCTGTCTTTCTTAGGCGCAAGTCAAGCGGGCAACCGTGTGTTCTGGGCGGATAAGCAAGTGCTGTTTTCCGCAACCGATGCGCGCAATTACGTCGTACAGCAGGATAGCGAAATTGAAGTAGACGGCGTAACGATTCCGCTGATTGCAGGTGATAACGTCTATGCCGTTATGTCCAAGATCAATAGTTCCGGCGCAGCGGTGAAAGCCTCACTCGATCCGGTAACAAACGGCATGAATATCGAAACAACCGATGCCCGCCAGCTCTGGCTGCGGGATGCAGGGGAAGGAACCGTGTTGTCTTCATTGGGGCTGATTAAGCCCGCGCAGCGTCCGCCGTATAATCTTGCCGATTCGGTACGGGTCTCCGGCGGCTCGCTCTTCGATGCGGTTATTGCGATGCGGAATGCGATGTACGCAGGCGACAATGAATCGCTCGGCGGAAAAGTGCTTGGGAGTGTGGACGGAGCAATCGATAATCTTTCTGCGCGGCTTGCGGAAAACGGTTCCCGCTATGAACGGGCTGAGGCCGTGCTTGCCCGCTTAAATATGCAGATTCCCAATATAACTTCCGCAGAATCCCGCGAAGCGGATTTGGATTTGACGCAGGCTATCACTGATCTTAAAATGTATGAATATACTCATCAGGCCTCGTTAAGTACAGTCGGCAGGCTCTATAAGAATACATTGCTGAACTATTTGAGATAAGGCTGCCGATAAAAATAATGAAGGATAGTAAGTATGGAAATTAAAACCAAGACGTTAGGTACGGTAGAGATCACAGATGAGCAGATTATCACGCTGCCTAAGGGATTCTACGGTTTTGAAGAATATCACCGTTTTGCATTGCTCGATGCGCAGCAAAAGCCTTTTATCTGGGTGCAGTCGCTTGATGATGCACAACTTGCGTTTATTGCGATTAACCCTTTTATTTTCCGCCCTGATTATGAAATTGATATTGATGATGATCTGTTGAAGCCGCTTGATATCGATTCCCCGTCCGATGTGCTGGTATTTGCGCTGGTAACGGTGCCTTCCGACGGTTCCGCAATTACGGCAAATTTACAGGGGCCGCTTATCATCAATAAAAAAAATAAGCAGGGGATGCAGCTGGTTATCGGCGGAGAAAAATGGAAAATCAAACATGATATCGTCGCCGAAATGAAAAGCGGAGGTTCTTCATGCTGATACTTTCCCGCAAGACCAATCAGAAAATACGTGTCGGCGATTCTATCGAAATTACCGTCATTGAAGTACGGGGTGATCAAGTAAAAATCGGAGTGGAGGCGCCGCGTACGGTAAAAGTGTTCCGCGAAGAAATTTATGATGAAATTCAGCGTGAAAACAAAGCGGCACTTGCTGTCGGCAATATCAGTTCGCTTGCTCAGCTTGAGCTTGAACAGTAAGCATCGCGCTCCGTTTTATTCATTTATACTGCCGGTAAGGAGAACGTCTTTTGTTGAAAGTCGTCCTGCATCTTGTCCCAGATTTCGTTAAACGCATTATGCTGTATTTTGAAATGTTCAACTAACGTAGGATCGAAATGCTTTCCGGCATCATCAAGGATATATTCGACGGTTTGCTCATGAGACAAGCTTTCTTTGTAGGGACGTTTCATTCTAAGGGCATCGTAGACATCCGCTATTGCAACAATCCGCGCGGAAAGCGGTATCATTTCTCCTGTTAATTTGAAAGGATAGCCGCTTCCATCCCACCGTTCATGATGACTTAAAGCGATTTCTTTTGCCATTGGAACGGGGTAAGAGGCAACAATGAGCGCTCCGTTAATGGTATGCTCTTTCATAATTTCCCATTCGGTGGCGTTTAGCTTGCTTTGTTTGTGTAAAATATAATCAGGTGTACCGATTTTCCCGACATCATGAAGCGCCGCCAGATATGAAATATTTTCAATAAAATCCCGAGTGATTTGCGGATAAATATTTAATGAGAATAAATATTCGGTGAATCTTTTGCAGTAAGCATTCAGCCGTTCCGCATGCAATCCGGTATCGTTATCCTTTAATCGGGAGGCTTGCAGTAAGCCTTTCAATATTTTATTGTACATTTCAATATGCTGATGTGTTTCATCTTCAAACACCATCCAATATCCGGCAAGCTGATCATCATCGTCAAAAATAGGATGTACTCTTACTCTTGTATGCAATGCTTTTTGCATGCGTGTCTTATGAATAATACTGCCGATCCATGAGTAGCCTTTCTCTTTTGACCGTATGCATTTGAAAAAATGTTGTATTTCCTCCCGTGAAAAGACCGCACCGAATATATTAAATAGCGGTTTTTTCTCCAGTCTGTAATACCCTTCAAAGAGGGTATATGCGGCCGGGGTGATAAAGCGGATGAGCAAGTTACTGTCGAGGATGAATGTCGGTGTGATTTGACCTCTTGATAAGGCTATCATGTTTTCAAGTAACTGATCCGGCAACTGTACGGAGGTATTTTTCCGGATCGGAAGGGACGACTCTTTTGCCGTTATAACATTTTGCATATATTAATCCTTTTCAGCATCGCTTTTCCGAATATAGAGCGGCCCTGCATAATCGGTTGCCGCTGCCGGCAGGTTTTGTTTGTTTTGCACATAGTCAATCATGGCAGAGGCAAACAGGAGGGGGGCTGTTTCGATATAGTAAAAGCGTGCGCTTGTATTTACGATTGCGGCTTTGAATGAGGCCGTTCCATATCCGGTGATAAGCCATTGTTCATCTTGAGAAAAATACGGCAGCATTTCTTCCGCTGTTTTATCACAGGCTTCCGTGATTGCTGCTCCATTGCGAAAAAGCTGGATATAAAAGCGCTCTCTCTTTGCATCTATCAGTGCGGCGGTATTACCGTCCCATGCATCATACAACGATGCAAGACACAGAAGTGTTGGAATCGGCTTAAAGGTGCAGTTACTGCTGAGCTGGAGCGCTTTTGCCGCCGCATAACCGAGCCGTAATCCGGTAAACGAGCCGGGTCCCTCCGGAGCAAGAACGAGCTCCGTTTCTTCCGCAGTAAAACCGGCAGCGGAGACTGCTGCCGCAATGAGCGGTACAAGTTGTTCCGCATGAGAGATATTTCGTCCGGTAAACGACTGAGTGACTAACCCTTTTGGGCCGTGCGCTGCGATGGAAAGCGTTGGCGACAGAGCATCAATTGCAAGTATATTCATTACGCTTCCTCAAATGCTGCAAAACTAGCCGATGGATACGGCCAGTTGCTGATGCCGATAGTACGCTGTGAATCCTGTCCGGCTGTAATTGCGATAAGAATTGTACGCTCCGGCAGCTCCTGCATGACTTTTTCGCTCCACTCAATGACGCATACGCCGTCTCCATAGAGCATTTCTTCAATGCCGAGATCTGAAAATTCTTCAGCCGAACCGAGCCGATACACATCCATATGGTACAATGGAAGCCGTCCATGATATTCGGAAATTAATGTAAAGGTCGGACTGGTAACCGGCTCTTCGATTCCTAAGCCTTGAGCAATTCCCTTTGTTAATTGTGTCTTTCCTGCGGCTAAAGTTCCTTGTAATGCAATAACATCGCCGGCTTGCAGCATAGTTCCGATAATACTGCCTAATTGTATTGTTTCTTCTGCCGTAGCGGTTTTAAGCTTCATATTTTTAGCGCACCTTTTTTACGACGTTTGTAC
>CAJPOL010000091.1 GCA_905372265.1 uncultured Treponema sp.
ATTCACGAGCTGGTAAAGTCGGGCGATGTTACGGTGGTTGAGCGTAAGCGGCTCGACAAAATAATGGCGGAATATGCGTTTCAGTCAAGCCCCTTTGTAGACATTAAAACCGCTAAAAAACTGGGTAAGGGGCTTGGGGCGGACTGTATCATAGTCGGGACGGTTGCCGCGCTCGGCTGTCCCCTGTACATTACTGCCCGCATGGTTGATGTGGAAAAAGGCACGATTCTGCATTCCGCCAAAATGACGCTCAATTACTGGAGCGATTATGAGCAAAAACTGCCCGCCTTTGCCGCCGAATGCGTACGCAAAATGCCGGCGCCCAATTATTTTACCGGCGTATGGACAGGTACCCTTTCCGGCGATGATTTTGAAGATTATTACGAAATCAGCTTCGGCGAAAAATCAAAATGCACTGTAAAAGTAACCAGCACAAGTCCGCTCGGCGTTGAAACCGTACAGGAAGCCAGCGGCACCTACAGCTGTGCGTCCGACTCTTTTTCGGGCGGCAAAATGTTCCGGCTCAATGCCGTATTCAAAGGGGCAACCGTGCCGCACTTGCGCAAAATAGAATGGGCATACCCCATCTCAATGAACGCTGCAAAAAACGCATTCAGCATAAACATCTACCCCAACTCCAAAAAAGACACGCTCGTCCGGCTCACCTTAAACAAAACGGAGTAAAGTGGCGGGTCACCCGGCGTATATCGGCAATGGAGCGCCTGCATCATCGGTACGGACGGGGAATCCGGAAAAACTACCGATATATGCGGGCATTGCCCGCTGCCTATCTCAAAAGCAGACAGGCAGCCCCAGCGCTTTTCTTTCTATAACAGAACTTTTATAATACCTTTTCTGACGGGAAGCGGGCAGCCTGCTTTCACCTGCAATGCGGTTCTATGAATATCCTCAGGAAATGCGATCAAATAGGCATCTTTTTGGAGGATAATATGCTGCTGAGCAGCTCCTTCCAGCTCCATAAAATCCGTTTCGGCATTGTATTCCTGTTTCACGCGCATAGCGGAAGAAGGCGAAACATCAATAATTTCTTCTCCTTCAATCATAAAATGAATATCAATGTATTTGCGGTGCCCTTCCCAGACCCGCTCGGATTCTACCGTCGTACTATACGAACAGACATTACAGAACAGCTCCGACCCGCGGATAGGATTTTTTCCTTCCTGCAATGCCGCTAAATCAGCCGTTTGCAGCCACTTCAATGCCTCGGCTACCCTGCTCCCTAAGCCGTCATAGCGCGCGGCATCTTTGATCATACCGATAACCATACTGATCCTCCTAAAAAATATATGGGAACCTCTCAACACTTAATGCGTTTATTCTTCGGTCTCATCGGAATCGGCAGCGGAAGGTTCGTCCGGCCGCTGTGCAGCATTACCGGCCGACAGCTTTCCGCCCAAAAAACCGGCGATGATAGACTTTACATCCAATCCGGTCGCTTCTGCCGCGCCGTCAAAAATCTGGTTGGCTGTTCCGATAATATCCTTCATCATTTTTGTATTATTACCGTCGCCGTACATCACAATCTTTTCTACCTTAGAAAGCGGTTCGGCAATATGTTTTGCCACCTCCGGCAGCGAGTTGAAATACATTTCCATAATCGCCGCTTCGCCCATTTTTTTCATAGCTTCCGCTTTCTTGTCGATACCTTCAGCCTCGCTTAGAACTTTCGCCTTAATACCTTCCGCCTCAGCAAGCGCTTTCAGCTTTATCGCCTCCGCCTCCGCTTCTCCTTTCGCCTTAATACCGGCAGCTTCCTGCTCAACCGAATAACGGGCTGCCTCCGCCTGAGCTTTTAAAGCCTCCGCCCGTTTTTTTTCTTCATACACCGCCGCCTCAGCTTCCTTTTGCCGCGTATACAGATGAGCATCGGCGCGCTGTTGTGCCTCAAACTTGTCGGCTTCGGCCTTTTTTTTCACCTGAGCATTGAGGGCTTGTTCAGCAGCTTCGGCTTCTTTCTCCTTGAGGATGATAATCTGCTGCTGTTTTGCAATTTCCGCTTTTACGGTATTTTCTTCAATCGTTTTGCGCTGTTCCTGCTTCTGAATTTCACCGGCGGCATCAGCTTCCGCTTTTTTGGTGTCGCTCAGTTTTTTCAGCTCCGACTGCTTAATAACCAACTCATTTTCACGCTCGGCTATTTCCTGCGCAGCCTTCACTTTTGCCTCATTCGCACGGCTATTTGCCGCGGCCTGAGCCATCGCTATATCCCGTTCCGCTTCGGCCCGCGCAATTTGAGCGGATTTTCTAATCTGTTCAATATTATCAATACCGAGATTGGTGATAACCGATTCATTATCCGTAAAATTCTGCACATTGAATGAAATAATATCGAGTCCCATTGCAGCAAGATCAGGCTCGGTATTGTTTTTAACCAGTTCCGCGAACTTCTGCCGGTCATTGACCATCTCTTGCAAAGTCATTTTGCCGACAATTTCACGCATATTGCCTTCCAGAACTTCCCGCGCGATACGTCCGATACTGTCGCTTTTTAAATTCAAAAAGTTTTTTGTCGCATGTTCCAGCTTATCCGGTTCAATGGAAATTTTTATATTAACAATGGCATCTACCATAATATTGATATAGTCGGCTGTCGGAACCGAAGAAGATGTTTTAACATCGATGGGGATCAGCCCTAATGCGAGATGATCTTTCCGTTCAAAAAACGGTACCCTGATTCCCGCTTGGCCGATTAAAAAACGTTTCCGTTTTTTTAAGCCGGAAATGATAACTGCCTCATCGGGAGCAGCTTTTACATATCCGATAAGAATAATCACAGCAGCTAACACGACTACGCATCCGATCAGCGCATACAAAAATATATGCATAACACACCTCCTCAAGCGAAATTCCGCGGGCGTCTCTAAAACGTATACCATAGTATAACCTGAAACGGCAGGCTATGTATATCAGATCGGCAGAGCAAACGCATCAGCCGTTCTCTATGATATTTTGAGGGGGGACGTCTCCCCCTACGCTCCATAAAAGACTGCTGCTGTTAAGAGTAGCTGCGCAAGGATTTTCGGTTACCCTCAAATCTTGCTGCTGCTTCATACGGGCAGCAGTCTTGTTATTCCGCTACCCCCTATCTGCTTCGCTGTGTCTAACGGTGCGGGCGTTTACAATGATTAAAGGTATATGCGGCGCAGGCGTATTTACCGATCAGCCGGCTCAAAAAAGCCGTAAACTTCCATTTCAGCGTCATAACGGCAATCGGCTTCCGCTTAACAACGCTCTTTAAACAGTGCCTAACAACTGAACGGCTGGGAAGCCCATGCAGCACCTCTTTCCGCGCGCCGCCAGAGGCAACTGCGGCGAATTCCGTACTGACAGGCCCCGGACACAATGCACAGACGGTGATACCGCGCGGCTTTAACTCGGCTGCAAGAGCAACCGAAAAGCTCAAGACAAACGCCTTAGTAGCTCCGTACACGGCAAAATTGCCGAGCGGCATAAACGAGGCAAGGCTCGCCGTGTTTACTATCACGGAGCCGCTGCTCATAAACGGTAAGGCTGCGCCGCAGAATCCTGTCAATGCGGTGCAATTTACATCGATCATATCCAGCTCGCGCTCAAGCTCGGTTTCTTCAAACGGGCCGTATGTTCCGAACCCCGCATTATTTATCAGCGCTGCAACCGTAAAATCGCCGTGTTCGGCCTTTGCAGCGGCAAGCATGGCGGCAAAGCGTTTGACCCCGCTTTTTCCCGCAATATCCATTGCCTCAATACGGACAGCAGGAGCAGCGTTCCGTTTTCTTATTTCCGCTGCAAGAGCGGTAAGCCGGTCTTCCCGCCGGGCAAGCAGCCACAGCTCATCAGCCTTAATAAAATCATTCAGCATCAGGGAAAAATCATATCCCATCCCGGAACTTGCGCCCGTAATAATTGCAATGCGTTTCATTTACAGATTCTTATCCATCGTAAAACTCAGCTTTGAGTATTTAAACGATTCCATCATCAAATGAGCAATGAGGTCTTTTGTTTTTTGTATGATGTAAGCGGCCGTTTTTTCGTTTTCCGCTGTAAGAAAATCGGTAAGTTTTTCACCGCTCAGCGTTTTCCCCGCTTGATCAATTTCGTGAAGGCGTCTGAATCCGTAGGCTTGCATATCGTATAGGTAAGCGCTGTTTGCTTCGCGGAATTCGGTATAGTGATTTTCGGTAAGGCAGCCGAGTATTTTGAAGAGCCAGTACGCATTATCAAGCGAAACGGCAGCGCTCTTTTTTTTGTAGATTTTCGGCGTGTCATTGACATTCGTAAAAAAAGGTACATACGGTGTAAAGGCGGTCGTTCCGAATGCAAGCCACTGAACTCCGGCCAGTCCTGCCGGCACATCCGAGCGCAGCTGGAGAATGTGCGATTCAGCCGTGCGGGAAAGAGAAATAGCTCTAAACCGTGTTTTTTCATAGCTGCTGCCGGATACGCCGATGGGGTCGTACACTGTTTCGTTATAGTGCGAACTTAAAATATACTGAATATCTTCCACCGAGATAAGCCGGTTCGCTTTTCTGATAAACGGTATGTCGTTGGAAATCGGGCTTTGTTCTATTTCGGGGTTAAGATATTTTTGAGCGAACCATGCGCGCGGCGTATTGTATACGCGGTCTTTTTCGGTTGAGGTACCGAAAATGTGCCGGAAATTGAAAACGCCTCTATCCGGATTGAGTTTATGTTCTTCTACGAATGATTGGATACCGTCTGCCCACATAAAATCCCGATCATTTGAAAAATCAATCGTTTCAATACTGACTTGATTAGGAGCAACGGCATAGCAGTCATCGGGAATGCGTTGCGCAACCCAATAATGTCCGCAAGGGATTTCCATGTACCATGCTTCGTTAGGGTCGGCAAAAAGAATGCCGTTGCCCTCTGCGGAACCGTGCGCTGCAATCAGTTTTCCGAGAAAAGCGACCCCTTCCCGTGCGGAGCCGATAAACGGCGCAACAATACTGTTAATGGCATCTTCCGCAATGCCGTCCGGTACCAGCGGATCATAGGCGAGCACGCGCGGATTACCGTATACGCTTTCGGTTGAGCTGACTGCAATATTTTTCTCGTTGATACCGGCTTCGCCGTATTCTCCCTCCGCACCCTTTTGCAGCGGAAACGCTTGCGGTACGGAAGTGCAGCGCAGCGCTTTACTCGGCAGAGAAACCGTAACGCCGGTGTTTTTGGAGGTGTAGGTTCTGTTATTCACCTCGCTTGCGGGCATCAGCGTAAAGAGCTTAGGCGAGACCGCCTCATGAAAATCTTCATTGCGGGCAATGAGTACGGAACCGTCGATAGAGGCTTTTTTTCCGACCAAAAGAGACGTACAGGCCTGATGTTTTGCAGTGTTCATTGTGAAATCTCCCATAAAAGCGTATCGCTTCAACTTTTTATACGTTAAACTTAAAGAAGATGATATCGCCGTCTTGCACAATATATTCTTTGCCTTCCTGACGGTAGCGGCCTGCTTCTTTAATTTTTTGTTCGGAACCGTATTTGGTAAAATCGTCAAAACTGTATACTTCGGCTTTGATAAAGCCCCGTTCAAAATCGGTATGAATAACGCCTGCCGCCTGAGGAGCAGTATCGCCTGCATGGATAGTCCATGCGCGGCATTCATCTTTTCCGGCGGTAAAAAAGGTACGCAACCCGATTAAATGGTAAGCGGCATGGGCAAGCGTAGCCAATCCTGAGACTTTTAATCCGATTTCTTCCATAAAGGCGCTTCGCTCTTCTTCATCTTCAATATCGGCAAGCTCCGCTTCAAATTTTCCGCAAATGACAACCGTTTCAGCGCCCTCCGCTGCGGCAATCTTTTTTACCGCTTCGATATATGCGTTCCCGTTTTTAATGCCGTTTTCATCGACATTGCATACATAGAGCTGAGGCTTCATGGTAATAAGATGCGTGTCATATATGACCGCCTGTTCCTCGTCAGTCAGCTCGGCAAGGCGCGCCCCTTTGCCGTTTTCGAGCAGCGGTTTGATTTTTGCAATAGCGCTCATTGCGATTGCCGCTTCTTTTTGCATTTCTTTTCCCATGCGGGTCGCCTTTTCGGCGCGTTCGGCACGTTTTTCCAGCGAAGCGAGATCGGCAAGCGCCAGTTCAATATTGATGGTTTCAATATCGGAGGCGGGATCGACTTTATTGGCAACATGAATGACATCGGGATCGTCAAAACAGCGGACAACATGGGCGATAACGCTTACTTCACGGATGTGAGAAAGAAACTGATTACCGAGTCCTTCCCCTTGAGAAGCGCCCTTGACGAGTCCTGCAATATCGACAAACTCGACTGTTGCCGGAATAGTCCGTGCCGGTTCAAAAAAATGCGAAAGCCGGAGGAGCCGCTCGTCCGGTAGATCGACAATGCCGACATTAGGATTTATGGTGCAGAAAGGATAGTTTGCAGCTTCTGCGGGCGCGTGTGTTAGTGCTGAAAAGATAGTTGATTTGCCGACATTGGGCAGGCCGACAATACCGCAGTTGAGAGCCATGGAAAACCTCGTATATTAAAGAGTGGCCCTATTGTATACGCAAGCGGAATAAAAGTCAAAGGCGCCGCATTGACAAAAATGTAAATTCTGCGTATCCTTATAGTAGTGTACATAAAAGGAGAGCTGCCAATAATCATGAAACGTACATTATCTTCCATTATAC
>CAJPOL010000092.1 GCA_905372265.1 uncultured Treponema sp.
GTCTTGAACAACTCCGTAAGTTCTTGCCCTACCTTTTAATCGCAGGTCTTATCTTTGTCCTGCTGCCTTTTGTGCCGGGTATCGGTTTTCCCCGTAACGGAGCGAACCGATGGATAGCGCTCGGTAAAATCAGTTTACAGCCTTCGGAATTTATAAAACTGCTGCTCATCCTCTTTCTTGCAAATTTTTTTGATAAAAAAGCGGAGCAGCTTGAAGCGCCGCTTATTTCAATATTACCTCCGTTTTTTATTACTGCGGTTTTTGTTTTGTTAGTTTACATGGAAAACGATTTTTCAACGTCAGCCTTTTTGATGCTCATTTTTATGATCATGTTTTACGCTGCCGGCGGGCCGCTATTGTGGTTTCTGAAAGGATTGATTGTGATGATCCCTTGTGCCGTACTGATGGTCGTTACCTCTACCTACCGCATGAAACGGGTATTGAGTTTCTTATTCCCCGACCACGACCCGCTTGGAGCAGGGTATCAGATCAATGCAGCGCTTGATGCCCTTGCAAGCGGCGGCATAACAGGCAGCGGGTTCGGCAATGGAGTACATAAAATCTCCAGCGTCCCCGAAATTTATTCGGACTTTATTTTTGTCGTATGGGCGGAAGAGATGGGTTTTGCCGGAGTATGCGCCTATTTGCTGCTCATCTTCCTGTTTGCTCTTACCGCATATACTATCGCTTTTCAGTGCACAAACCGTTTCGGCTGTTTGCTTGCTTTCGGCGCCGCATCCGCTATTGTAGTGCAATCATTTTTAAATCTCGGCGTTGTGGTTCGGCTGGTGCCTGCAACGGGAATCCCGCTTCCCTTTTTCTCTTTCGGCGGCTCGTCCCTTATTACCACGCTCTGTCTATGCGGACTGATCATCAACGTTTCAAGCTATTCAAAAAGGAGGCAGCCCCATGTCTGACACGATCGGTTTACACGGACACGTTTACACCGAAAGTATTCCCGTCAACAGAGAAAAACCGGTAAACGGAGTGCGCTTTCTGAAAATAGTGATCTACCTCCTTTTACTGTTTCTTGCAGGAAATATCGTCTATTATCTTTTTATCCTGCCGCTCACCTCGCCGGCAAAGGTGCATTTCTCTGGCGCAGCATCACTTTCGGATGTTGAATTGAAAAAAATTGCCGGTTTAAAAGGATCGGAAAAGTGGGGAGAACTTGATACAAAGACGATTTCCCGCCGTCTTGCAAACTATCCGCTCATTGCAGAAGCGAAGGTCAGCAAAAGTTATCCCGATAAAATCTCTATCGGCATTCTTGAGCGGACTCCGGTCGCTGTTCTTTATGCGGATGTAGGAAACCGCACCGTTGCGCTTGAGATCGATAAAACAGGAACCGTATTCAGAATTGCACCGAGAGAATCATATATGGTACTCCCCGTCATTAGCGGCCTTGCATTCGAGAATCCGCGCACGGGTATGACAGTACATAAGCAGTTGGTTCCGCTGTTTAATCAGCTTGAGGCATTGCAGAAAAAAAATTCGCTTCTGCTCAGCGAGATTTCGGAAATACGAATTGAACAGAAAAAATACGGCGGCTTCGATTTGCTCCTATATCCGATACAGATGCGCACTAAAGTACGTACCGACGGAGCATTGAATGAAGAGCTTCTACAGTATATGATGTTGATGTTGGATGTTGTACGGAAGTCTAACCTGAGAGACAAGATTACGGAAGTGGATGTGAGAGCGGGCACGGTTGCGTACCGCATGAAAGGGGAAATCAATGAGTGATGTCATTGTCGGATTGGATATCGGAACCAGTACAATCCGTGCCGTGGTTGCGGAAAAACTGGAGACGGGTGTACTGCAAATTATCGGTGTCGGAACAGGCATTTCACAAGGCTTGCGCAAAGGCGCTGTCGTCAATATCGAAAAAACCGTACAAGGTATTCACGAAGCGGTTGAAGCCGCTGAAATGATGTCCGGCGTTGAAATTACGCACTGTATTACCGGCATCGGCGGTACCCATATCGAAGGGCTCAATTCACGCGGGATTGTCGCTGTTACCGATAAGGGCAAAGGAAACCGTGAAATAGATCAGCAGGATATTGACCGCGTTATTGAGGCGGCAAAAGCGGTTTCGATTTCTATGGAACGGCGTGTCATGCATGTCGTGCCTCAATCATATACCATTGATGAACAGCGCGGCATAAAAGACCCGCGCAATATGATCGGCGTACGTATTGAAGCTGAGGTGCATATTATTACCGGTTCATACACCTGTATGAAAAACATTATCGACTGCGTTAAACGGGCGAATTTACAGGTCGATGACTTTATGCATCACGGACTGGCCGCTGTGAAAGCCATTATGACGGAAGAAGAACGGGAACTCGGCTCCATCCTGATCGATATAGGAGGCGGCACCACCGACATTATGATGATGAGCGGCGGCGCACCGATATTGACAACGGTATTGCCGGTCGGCGGTAATCATGTAACGAACGATTTAGCGATTGTAAAAAATTTATCTGCGGAGACAGCTGAAAAATTGAAAATAACGGATGGACGGTGCTGGCTCCCGCTGGTTGAAGACACCGAACAAGTACTGATTTCCGCACCGGGCGGCCGCGCTCCGATACAAATTTCAAAGCTGGAAATCTGTGAAATTATTCAGGCGCGTATGGCCGAAATTTTTACTATGGTTAAAGATAAAATTGCGGCGGCAGCGGCATCGCACCGTTTTGCAGGGAACATTATTCTCTGCGGAGGCGGCGCGCTTATACCGGGCGCAACGGAACTCGCATCCGAAATTTTCGGTACGCCCGCGGTACGGTTAGGTATACCCGGTACGTTCGGCGGTTTAACCGGCGAATACCGCAGCCCTGAATTCGCTGCCGTACTGGGACTCATTTTATCTCAGTACGAGCAAATTGGATCATCGGCTGAAGAAACGCGGGATACAGAGATTCAATCGAATAAACTGATAGAAACAGCAAAAACCATTTGGCGAAACTTGTTTGAATAAGGGAGAACGCTATAATGCGGGAGGGGGAACTATATGGACTTTCAAATTATGCCTCAAAATGATCAGCTGCCGGTAAATCCTACCATTATTAAAGTGGTCGGCGCCGGCGGAGGCGGATCCAATGCCGTCAATAGGATGATGGACTGTAATGTAAAAGGGGTTGATTTCATCGTTGCAAATACCGATGTACAAGCGCTCAATTATTCAAAAGCCCCCATCAAGCTGCCTATCGGTTCAAAATTAACCGGCGGTTTAGGAGCCGGCGGAAAACCGGAAATCGGCGAAAAAGCTGCCATCGAAGATACCGACGGCATTGCCAACGCTATCCGCGGGGCTCACATGGTCTTTATCACCGCAGGGATGGGCGGAGGTACCGGAACCGGTTCCGCTCCGATCATCGCAAAGATTGCCCGCGATCAAGGAGCGCTGACGGTCGGGATTGTAACCAAGCCCTTTCATTTTGAGGGACGCACAAAAATGCG
The DNA here is from genome assembly GCA_905372265.1 of uncultured Treponema sp. Lineage (GTDB taxonomy): Bacteria > Spirochaetota > Spirochaetia > Treponematales > Treponemataceae > Treponema. The sequence goes on from CAJPOL010000092.1 coordinate 3,466, forward strand.
CCTTGCCGAAGAGGGGATCGAAAAACTTCGGCAAGCGGTAGATACGCTGGTCGTTATCCCCAATCAGCACTTACTCAAGCTGGTAGACAGTAAGACCCCCATAAAAGAAGCATTCATAATGGCGGACGATATTCTCCGGCGGGCAGTGCAGAGCATTTCCGACATCATTATGCTGAACGGGCTCATCAACGTTGATTTTGCCGATGTGCGCTCAACAATGGCCGGACAAGGAGACGCGCTGATGGGCGTCGGAACCGGCAGCGGAGAAAATCGAGCCGTTGATGCCGCAACCGATGCCATCAATAATCCGCTTTTGGAAGACTCCCGTATTGAGGGTGCAACCAAAATCCTGGTCAATATGTATGCTTCCGAACTGCTGACCACTGCGGAAGTCAACGACATCATGGAAATCGTTACGGCGAATGCGCACCCCGATGTTCAAACCATCAGCGGCATCACCATAGACGATAGTATGGAAGACCGCATTACCGTTACAGTTATTGCAACGGGTTTTGCCGATGACGTACTCAAGCAAATCAAAGATCAGAACACGGCTTCCGGTTCCGAGACAAAGCCGGACAATGGGAGGACTTCTTTTTCCTCAGGGGAATTTATTTCGGCAAGCGAATGGGGAAAGATTCAGAAGCCGAAGCAGCCGCACTTACCCGGACTCGGCATCCATGCGACCGAAACGCCTCCTGTATCCCATGATGAAGAAATAAAACCCGTATTGCCGCCCCGCCCTCCCATTCAGGTAAAGCTCCCCGGAGCGGACACCGATTTGGATATCCCGGCCTATATCCGCAACAAAGCCTAAGCGGTCTGAATCCGAGCGGAACATGACGGAGCTGCAACTGCGGGCATTTTACGGGTATCTCATTTCGGCTGAGGCGCGCGCGCAGCTTACTGCTCAAACATATTTGGGAACGCTCAAATTGTTCCAGCAGCAGCTCGGTACGGATCATCTGATTGAAGATGCATCGGAAAAAGACTGCATTGACTTTATTCTTGCGCGCGCTCAAGAAGGCGTAACCGGTAAAACGCTGGCAAAGGACAGGGCGGCGCTCCGTTCGTTTTACCGCTTTTTGCAGCTGGAAAATATCCGCGCCGATAATCCTGCGGAGCAGCTTGAAAATCCACGCCGGGAAAAGACCCTACCGCCGGTACTCAGTCCCGAACAGGTCGATACGCTTCTTGCTGCAATTCCGCTCGATACGCCGAACGGGATTAGGGACAGGGCATTATTTGAACTGATTTATTCGGCGGGACTTCGTGTAAGCGAAGCAGCGGCGCTGTCCCTTGAGGATATTTTCTTTAACGAACAGCTCATCAAGGTACGCGGTAAAGGCGGTAAAGAACGGATTGTCCCGTTCGGCGCTCAGGCGGAACAGAGCCTTACCGTGTATCTTCAAACGGCACGGCAGCTTTTACTCAACCCGGCCGCTACACAACACACGGTAACGGCTGGCGCGGTATTCTTGAATTGCCGCGGCCACCGGCTTACCCGTAAAGGCATCTGGAAGCGCCTTCAAGATTTTGAACGTCTAAGCGGCGTTACCACTAAGATACACACGCTCAGGCACTCCTATGCAACGCATTTACTCGCAGGCGGCGCCGATCTCCGCTCCGTACAGTGCCTGCTCGGACACTCAAGCATCACAACAACACAAATATACACGCATATTGAGGATAAAGACCTTGCCGCATATCACCGGCGTTTCTTTGAAGAATAAGATTCTGTTGCCTTGACAGCTTTACAGGAATTATTTACAATTATCAAATACTATTTTTAGGAGGTTTTGGATATGGCTGGTGCAAGTAAAAACTCCCGTACGGCTGTTGCAACGCAACGGTTTGCCTGTCCTTGCGGCGGTGAAGTGATACTCAAGACTATGGTCGAAAACGGTAAAATAAAAAACATCGCCGAATGTGCAAAATGTCATCGGATTGAACGCCGACCGAAAGATTTTAAATAGAAATAGAGTAGGCGCTTCGCTTTTCGTACATTACGCTATTGATATAACTGTTTTTCAGTTTAATTTTTAATCCGATAAAGAGCAAACGTAAGAGTTGCTCTTTTTTTATTTTCCATCAAAAGTATTCGGCATAAAAAAAGCGCTATAAACTATTGTTATAGCGCTTTTCCATTCTTAGCCGCATTCGGCTGACACCTCTTCAGTTGGAATACTATGCAGCCTTTTTCTTAATGGCTCGTTTTTATTTTCCTTTCCCTTCGGAACTTGATATGGAGCGCATTACTTCCTGCGCTTTTGTCCGAACAGGCGTTACATAGTTGTAATTGCTTGCAATACGCATAATAGTTTCAAACATTGCTTGTTTATTTGCAACGGAACCTGATATTTTTTCAAACACATTAAGAATTTCAAGCGCTAAAGAGCTGGTCGGATTAACAGTATCGAATTTACGGGCGATCCAGTTAATCATATCCGATACTTCATCGTTATCATTCTTTCCTATTTTTCCCAACGCTTTTATAGCGGTACCGATAACTGACGGCTCATTATCAACATACATAACGGCAACCAGAGTATCTTTTGCTTTATCCGTACCCATTTGCCCCAAAAGCTCGCAGGCTTTTCTCCTGATTTCAGGATAGTTATTCATCACCCGTCCGTCTTCTCGAACTACAGTAGAAAGCCCGATGGTAGCCAAACTGCCTAATGCAGCCTCGATTTCCTCCGTTTGGCGTCCGTTATTCAACGCATCTTCAATATATTGAAGCGCAACGAGCTTTGAATCACGCCCTTCCGCAGTAACCATCTCATTAATCATAACGCCTTCAATGGAATTAAGATATGCTTCTTCAACGGTGATCATGTTATTTGATCCCGACTGTTTTTCGGAACCGTCTTTTGCCTGTGTAAAAACAACCGGTGCCGTCAATAAACAAAAAGCTAATGACAATATCAAAAATTTGTGCCGCATGATACGACCCTCCTTTTTAGCGGCTGACAGGTATCCCACAACAAGTAAACAATTTTGTAGAGACACCTACGATAGGCGCTATTTTCAGCTATTTTCTACTGAGAGTCAAGAGGCTCTGTCTGTTATTTTTACCAAGGATGCGCTTACTTTGTATAGCCTCTTGACTTTCTTTGATTATTGTGTAATACTCTTCAAGTCTTTTTTAAGTGCTTTTGCTAGAAAAGAGCCGGTGTGCAGCGGCATTGCCGGATAA
>CAJPOL010000093.1 GCA_905372265.1 uncultured Treponema sp.
TGCAAGCCCTTTTATTCGTGCGGAGGGTTTAATACCCCGACGCTTGCGTCGTAACAAAGGGTATTAAAGCCGACTGCAACCACCTTATAAGAACAACATACCCCGACGCTCGCGTCGGGGTTGTTGATTCGTGCGGAGGGATGTTGATTTTTTGAGCCTCCGGGAATCCGATGCGGAGCCTTGACAATATTTTTACAGGTGATATACTGGCTTCCATAGTTGTAAGTTACGGTTAAACTATTTGAGGTTTTCATGTTCTATATGAAAAGAAGAATACAAAAGAAACATCCGATATTCAAAGCAGTTTTGTGCATTTTGCTGTTTATACTTATCCCCGTTGGAGGCCTGTGCGCGGCTGCCGGCGGAGAAGAGCTGGACTCATGGACAAAAATCGTACAAAAGATGGAAGTGCATTTAAATAATGCGTACGATTTATATACGCAGGGCAAAGCGCGCGAAGCATATAATGAAGTAAATACCGCTTATTTCAGATTTTATGAATCAAAAGGCATGGAAAAGATTACAATGGGCTATCTTTCCGGGGCGCGGAAAACAGCGGTTGAAAATGCATTTTACGAATACCGGCGGAATGTCTATAGCGATAAAGACAATGAGTTGGTAAAAGCTCATAAGGATAAACTGATTGAGATGCTGTACCATGATGCAGCCGAGCTTGACGGTACGCTCAATGAGGGCGACAGTATAGGAGCAGCTCAATCGGCAGTTATTGCAACATTTCTTTCAAGCTTTATACTGGTGCTGCGTGAAGGATTGGAAGCTATTCTGGTTATTGCCGCTATCATTGCCTACCTCGTTAAGACTGGAAAAAAGAAATATGTCTTTTCGGTCTATATCGGCGCATTAGGCGGTATATTGTTCAGTATCCTGCTGGCATTTTTATTCAGTGTTGTTGCAGGCGCCCAGAGCGGGATTGCGCAGGAAATATTTGAAGGCATCGGTATGTTCGTGGCGGTTATCGTTCTTTTTTATGTCAGCAACTGGATGCTTTCAAAGTCGGAAGCGGAAGCATGGGAAAAATATATTCAAAAGAAAGTTGAAGCATCCGTTTCTACCGGAAACAAATGGGTGCTTATTTTTGCGGCTTTTATTGCAGTCGCCCGTGAAGGCGCCGAACTTATTTTATTTTTCCGCGGTGTACCCATTCACGGGACGGGCGGATTACGGGCAATGATCTTAGCGGTTGTGCTGTCTGCGATTGTTCTGCTGCTGGTATTCCTTGCATTCAGGTTCTTGACGGTAAAGTTGCCGTTAAAGCCGTTTTTCCTTGTTACCAGTATTTTGATGTATGCGATGTGTTTTTCGTTTACGGGAAAGGGCGTATCCGAGCTGCAAGCCGCCGGTGTGGTCGGTAAGACCGGTATTTCGTGGATGACGCATTTTGAATTGGATTTTCTCGGTATTTACGCAACATACGAAAGCCTTATTCCGCAATGCATTGTGCTTGCAGTGATTATTATCAGCAGTGCGGTTTATGCCTGCAAAAACAAGAAACGGCTTGCTGAATTGAAAGCGCAAAACGGCTGATGGTGAAACTGTAATCAACAACCTCGACGCAGAGCGTCGAGGTACAGTGCTTAAGGTTTCGCACTGTATGTTCTATAAGGTGGTTGCAGTCGGCTTTAATACCCTTCGTTACGACGCAGAGCGTAGCCGAGTATCGGCAGGTATTAAACCCTCCGCACGAATAAAGCGGATATCTTTAAAACCGAAGATATCCCTTTTAGAAACATGAAGATATTTTAGTAGGAGGATATTCTAAAATGAAAAAGATTGCATCTTTTCTTTTTGCACTGATGACAGTGGCCTTTGTGCTTGCATCATGTGAAAAACCTGCGCAGCAGACAGAGTCTATACCGGCCGCGAACGCTAAGATCGTTACGACCGCTCCTGCGCCGACCGAAGACGAGGCGGCCGGCTTTGATGAATTCCCGATCGGGGATGAGCAGGATGTCGGACCGCTCCATATCGGCGGCGTTTACTTTCAGCCGGTTGACATGGAGCCTGCCGGTAACAGCTTGGCAAAAAACGAAGCGGACTGCCATGTCGAAGCGGATATCTCCGCGAATGACAGCGGATCGGTTTTGGGCTACGGCGTAGGCGACTTTGTTCCGTATCTGCATGTGAAGGCGTATATTCAAAAGCACGGTTCGGACAAGGTTCAGGAAGTTGCATTCATGCCGATGAATGCAAGCGACGGCCCCCACTACGGCGCAAATATGAAATTTGAAGAAGGCTTAGGCAAGTACAACGTCAAATTTGAAATTAAGGCGCCGGGTAATGATTACCTGCTGCACGTTGACAAAGAAACCGGCGTTACCGGCCGCTTCTGGACGGAGCCGCTCATTGTTGAATGGCCCGATTTTGAATGGACAGGCCCCCAGTGGTAAAGAATAGACCTGTTCCGAAACTTCCGTTTCGGAACAGGGTGCCTTGAAATGCGATGTTCAAAATTGTACTATGTGTGCAATTTTGAACTCGCCGATATGTTCGGCAACGAAGTTATCGAACATATCCAGCATCATCGGAAACCTCTAAAGCTGCTCTTTCTTTAGGCTTTAAGAGATGTCCGGTGCGCTAATAACCGTTTTGGATGTATGCGGTAACTGCTGGATTTTTTTTAAATTCAGGCAGTTACCGCCTCTTTTTTTAGGAGGCGTATCATTTTAAAATTTTATATCAGAGTTTTTGAAGCAGGTATTGCATTCGCATTAGTGCTTGCGGTTGTGTTCGCTGCATTTAAAACTCAGCAGTCCGGCGAAAGGACGGAAGAAACAGAAAAAAAAAACGCATTATCGCTGTAGCAAGCATACTGCTTGGGATTATCGGCAGTATCTTTTCAGCAATTATCCGGTCAATTCCCAATTATATTAATAGAACCCGTTTTGCATTCTGGTGCATGGTTCCCGTTGTTATCTCTCTCATACTTTTCCTTATTCTGATTTTTATTAAAACCGGCAGTAGAAAAAAGCAACCGCACTTCTATGAAATCTTTTTCGGCGCGGCCGTGTTTTTCTATACCGTTTCAATGATATTTTATTACCTTCCTGTTATTATCATGCTGGCAACGACACTGGTAAATTACGGTGAAAGCGCAATCAGCACTATCGTGCTTTTTAGACTGATAGGCTATACGCTTGGACTCGCCTTTATAGCGGCGGCAAGTCTGGCAATTTACAAAACGCTCGTTAAGCTGTCTGATATTGAGTTAAAAGTAACAGTCTGCGGTGCGCTCTGTATCTTCGGTATTACGCAGGCTGTCGTTATTTTGCAGCGTTGGTACTCAATCGGCATTATTCCGCGCAATGCCGTAATTTTTTCGTTTATCGCGGCAGTGGTCAACCATGGGAATTTTTTCACCTTTGCGGTTATAGTATTCATCATGGTTCCGCCGGTAGTCCTTTGGAAAAAGAACCGCACGGTTACCGAAGCCTACCGCAATAATGCGGAACTGCGGAAGCTGAAAGCGCGGAAGCGGAATGCGCGGCGCTGGGCGCAGAGTTCGCTTGCCCTGCTTCTTATCTCGGTCTTTTCACTCTCGTTCTTACGGTACTATGTAGATCGCGAGATTCCGCTTTCTCCGCCCGAAGATTATACGATAGCCGGCGGTATGGCGGAGATACCGATTGCGGATTTACAGGATGATAAATTGCACCGGTATGCATACGCCTCAGAACAAGGTGTCGAAGTCAGATTTATCGCCATTAAAAAGAGCGAGGGATCCTACGGCATCGGCCTTGATGCATGCGATATTTGCGGCCCGACCGGTTATTTTGAGCGGAACGGAGAAGTGGTGTGTAAGCTCTGCGATGTCGTGATGAATAAAGGAACTATCGGATTTCCCGGCGGCTGCAATCCTGTACCGGTACCCTATATCATTCATGATGAAAAAATAAAAATTAAAACGGCCGATCTTGAAGCCGAAGCGCACCGTTTCCGGTAACGGGGTGGAGGAAGTATGTTTTGGAGAATGATAGCCGGTTCTCTTTTTCGGCAAAAAGAGAAGATGATTATGATTGCATTTACTATTGCGCTGGGGGCAAGCCTTTCAAGCGCAATGCTCAATACGATGCTCGGCGTCGGGGATAAGGTCAATCAGGAACTGAAAACCTACGGCGCGAATATTAACGTTGCACACAAAGAGGCTTCGCTCTTGGATGATATTTACGGCGTAGAATCCGGAAGCACAAAAAAATACCTGCACGAAAACGAGCTGTATAAAATCAAGACGATATTCTGGGCATACAATATCGTCGATTACGCGCCGTTCTTACATGTTCCGGTTGAATACGGCGGACAGCATAAACCCGTCCGCCTAACAGGTACATGGTTCGATTATAAAATAGACTTGCATACCGGACAGGATGTTATCACCGGTATCCGGCGGATGCGGACATGGTGGGAGATAACCGGCAACTGGGCATCCGACGGCGATGATGCGGCCTGTATGATCGGCAGCCTTTTTGCAGGGCGGAATGGTATTCACGTCGGCGATACGATCGAAGTAATAGGCGCCGCCGGATCTGCAACGCTGACAGTTTCAGGTATCTTTAATTCGGGCAGCAACGAGGATGAGTATATTTTTACGACGCTGCATACGGCGCAGCGGCTGTTAGGAAAGCAGGGCGTGTGCGAAAGCATCGAAGTCAGCGCCTTGACCACCCCCGATAACGATTTGGCGCGGAAAGCGGCGCGGAACCCTTTGAGCTTAACCATCAAAGAGATGGAAGTGTGGTACTGCACCGCCTACGTCAGCAGCATTTGCTATCAAATTCAAGAAGTGATTACCGATGCCGTTGCAAAACCGGTGCGGCAGGTCGCTGAATCCGAAGGGGCTATTTTGAACAAAACAACCCTGCTTATGCTTTTGATCACTGTGCTCAGCTTGCTTGCTTCTGCGCTCGGTATCTCAAATCTGGTAACTGCCAGCGTGATGGATAGACGGGCGGAAATAGGCTTGAAGAAAGCAATCGGCGCAAGCAATGCGGCGGTTACCGTTTCCATGCTGACGGAAGTGATGGTAATCGGCTTAATCGGCGGTACAATCGGTTACTTTGCAGGGTTGGGCTTGACGCAGATAATCGGCAGAAGCGTGTTCGGTTCGGCTATTCCTCCGGCTCCTATGGTTATTCCGATTGTCGTGCTCATTATCTTCCTTATTACGTTGTTGGGGAGTCTGCCGTCAGTAAAATATTTACTCAAGCTGAATCCGACGGAGGTACTGCATGGAAGGTAACCGTAAGCAGGGTAGGGGAGGTGAGCGCTATGACAAAAAATAGAATGTATCTAAAGATGATCACGAGCTCGCTGGTGCGCCGCCGCTCAAGGATGCTTGTTGCGTTATTGGCGATTGCAATCGGCTCTACGGTATTATCGGGCTTGCTGACTATTTATTACGATATTCCGCGGCAGATGGGGACGGTATTCCGTTCCTACGGCGCGAATCTGATATTCCTGCCTGAGGAAAGCGATGTTAAAATTACGCAGGAGCAGATCGGCAACATTAAAAAAGAAATTGATTCTGAAAAATTGGTCGGGTTTGCGCCGTATATTTATCAATCGGCGAAGGTGAATGAACAGCCGTACATGATCGCCGCGACCGATCTAGCTAACGCAAAACAGAACAGCCCGTATTGGCTTATCCGCGGGAACTGGCCGCAGGGAAAAAAAGAAGCGCTGATCGGGCATGAGATAAGCCGCAATATCGGGTTGTCGGCAGGCGATACGTTCATCGTCAATACGCCGAAACCGAACGGCGACGTTACCGTCAATGAATGCATTGTGTCAGGTATTGTTACCACCGGCGGGGTGGAAGAAGAATTCATCTTTATGAGCCTTGAGGATGTACAAAACATTATTGGTCATAACGATACCTTTGACGTTATCGAATGCAGCATCGACGGCAATCAGGATTATCTTAAATCGATAGCTGAAAATGTGTCGCAGCATGTTGCAGGCATCACGCCCCGGCTGGTAAAACGGGTAACGGAATCGCAGGATGTTGTGCTGAGTAAGCTGCAAGCGCTTGTATGGATTGTTACCGTTATCGTGCTGTTTTTAACGATGATCTGCGTAACGACAACGATGATGGCTGTCGTTGCGGAACGCCGGAAAGAGATCGGTTTAAAGAAAGCGCTCGGCGCATCGAACAGCTCCGTTGTGAAAGACTTTTTAGGCGAGGCGGTGATGCTTGGTCTTATCGGCGGCGCTCTCGGCGTAGGGTTGGGGTATGTGTTTGCCGACAATGTGAGCATCAGCGTGTTTGCGCGGGAGGTTTCGTTTCCGGTGCAGCTGGCTCCGTTTACGGTACTCGCTTCCGTCATTATCACGATAATTTCCTGCTTATTTCCCGTACGCGCCACAGTGGATATCGATCCTGCTCTGGTACTGCGCGGAGAATAATAGAGTATAAGAAGAGAACGCATGGAGGAGCAATAGATGAATATTTTAACGCTGAGCGGAATTTCAAAAATTTACGGCGATCTTAAAGCGCTGGATGCTATAGACTTATCGGTTGAAGAAGGGGAGTGGCTTTCGATTATGGGG
>CAJPOL010000094.1 GCA_905372265.1 uncultured Treponema sp.
TCTGCAACAAGGGTTTATCGTATTCATCTACAAGGATAACTACTTGTTTGCCGGTTTGCTTATAAGCAGTTTTCAGCAATTTTTCAAAGCGCGAGGCAAAAAACGGCTGTTCTTTTTCTCCTGTTTCGATATCGTATGAGAACTCCTCGCTCTCTAACAATACATGGAGCCGCTCATTTAACGCCTTAGGGTCGGTATAGTTACCAATATTAAAATCCAGATACAGCACCGGATATACTTCCCATGCAGCTCTGTTTTCTTGTACGGCTTGCTCTTCTTCCGCTTTTTCGAGATACAAACCGGCAAACAGTTCCTTTTGTCCTAAAAAATATGCAGCGAGTGTTGAAAGGAAGAGGCTTTTTCCAAATCGCCGCGGGCGGCTTAAAAAATAAGGATTAGAGAACTGGGTAAGGCTCCAAACAAATGCTGTTTTGTCAACATAAAGACACCCTGTTCTGCGCAGCTTTTCAAAACTCTGTATGCCAACCGGCAATTTCCGTGCAATAGTCATGATGATAGTATAGCATGGTTAGTACCGTTCGGCAATTTGTACCGATACCCCACCATCACCAGCACACCGGAAACAGGTACGGAAGTACGGGCAGACGTGCCACATGAAGTCTAGTGGTTTCCCTTATTTTTTTCTAAACCCATCATAGACTCATTTGATTGCGGTATCATTTTTCAAAAATTTATTCGTACGAGGGTTTCATACCCCGACGCTTCTTGAGTCGGGGTATGATGATTTTATGGCGCTACTGCGGTTTATCCATATATTTTATGCGTTTTTGCAATCGTTTCATCATAGTGAACTTTTTTTCTTTTTTATATAGTTTAATACACTGCTCAAATTGAGATTTCGCTTTTTGCCGATATTCAGGATGAGCCATAAATTCCTGAAAATCCGGAATATTCAGCGTCATACCGGGGCGTATCTTATCGGGATGCTTTATTATCCCTTTATTCATCACCATGATAATGGGAAAATAGTAGGCTCTATCAAGATTTCCAAAGTGCTTCAAGGCAATTCGTGAAAGAATATCTCCTTTAACAACGGTGTATTTTTTGACACTTACCGTTTTCGGTTTTACCTCCGGAACAGGTTCTTTTGGTTTAGGCTGTTCCGGTTTGGGAGCAGGAATAGGCTCCGGCGCCGGTTCTTTCGCAGGTGCCTCCTCTATCCGTTGAGGTTCTTCTTTCGGCGGGGGCGGCGATGTTGCACACGATGTGAACAAAGAAAATACCGCTATTGATAATAGCAAAAAGAAAATTGCTTTTTTCATCTGTAATAACTCCTTTTCCGTTATTATACATGAGAATAAAAAATTTTATCAATAATAGCACATCTTTTGCTATGAAACAAAGAGTTTTAAGCAGCAACTTTGTTATTCGTGCGGAGGGGTTAATACCCCGATGCTTCTTGAGTCGAGGGTGTTGATTTTCAGCGATTGGTATTGCGTTTGTTTTTTCGCTGCTGCATTCAAATGGCAAAAACTGATTTCCATGCTGATGCGTTGTCCTTATTGGAGGATTTCGCTTTATATGATATAATTTAAAAATGCATATTTCATTGGCAACCATACCGCAAGTTGAAAAGCTGCTGTCTGATGCGGCGCTTGCAGACTGCATCGCGCAACTCGGCAGACCGGTTGTATCTGCTATTATAGCGGACTATCTGCATCATGTAAGAAAAGAGGCCTTACAAGGAACACCGGTTCCGTCATTTGCCGAATGTGTGGAAGAAGGAAAGAAACGCTGTCTCCGCTGTGCACGTAAGCGGATCTCACGGGTAATAAATGCAACCGGCATTATTTTACACACCAACTTAGGGCGTAGTCCCCTTCCGCACGGCGTCTGGGATGCGGCAAAAGAAGCCGCTCAGTCGTATTCTGCTATTGAGATGGATTTAGAGGACGGAAAACGGGGAAAACGCTTTCCGTTCGCGCTTGAGGCGATGAAAACCCTCGTGCATGCGGAAGCGGCGCTCATGCTGAACAATAATGCCGCAGCCGTTTTCTTGCTCTTAAAAGCGCTTGCAGGGGGAAAAGAGGTTATCGTATCGCGCGGCCAGCAGGTGCAAATCGGCGGAGGGTTCCGCATCCCCGACATTTTACGGGAGGCCGGCTGTACGCTGGTAGAAGTCGGCACGACCAATATCACCACCATTAAAGATATAACCGGAGCGCTTACCGATCATACGGCAATGGTGCTGTGGGTACATAGCTCAAACTATAAAATCCGCGGCTTTACGGAATACCCTTCGCTACAGGCAATACGGAAAGCGCTCCCGCCGGAGATTATTCTTGCAGCGGATCAGGGGTCGGGGAATATCTCGCTTACGATTGAAGACGAACCCGATGTACAGGGAATCCTAAAAGAAGGAGCCGATCTTGTCTGCTTCTCGGGAGATAAAATCTTCGGCGGCCCGCAATGCGGCTGGATTGCCGGTAAAAAGGCGCTGATAGATGTCATTGCCCGCCATCCGCTGATGCGCACCTACCGGATAGGCCGCGCAGTTGCCGCCCTTATGGAGGAGACGCTGGTTTATTACTTAAACAATGGGAAAAGCGCGGCGGCAGAAGCGTTGCAGTGTGATCAAACCATAATAAAAAAGCGCAGTGAAAATATGATCGCGCAACTGCCGCCTGATTCCGCTGAGGTCATATCCTATCCCTTTTCATTGGGCGGCGGCAGTACGCCTGATGCGGCATTTTCTTCGTGGGCAATTGTTCTGCACGGTATACGGAAACCGGAAGAAGCAAAGAAAGCCCTGCGCTTTTGCCGGATTCCGATTATCGCTATTATCTCGGATAACCGGCTTATAGTACACCTTGCTTCGGTTGATCCCGCCGATGACTCGTATATAGTACAGCAATTAAAAATGCTTAAAGAGGTTTACTGATTATGGCATATATTTTAGGAACAGCAGGTCATGTCGATCACGGCAAAACCGCATTAGTAAAATGTCTGACCGGTGTGGAAACAAGCCACATACCGGAGGAAAAAAAACGAGGCATGACTATCGAACTCGGCTTCGCTTCATTGGAAGACCCCGTTCACGGAACGGTCGGTATCGTCGATGTTCCCGGCCACGAACGCTTTATCCGGAATATGGTTGTCGGAACATGGGGTCTTGATGCAGCCTTGCTCATTGTAGCGGCGGATGACGGCTGGATGCAGATGTCGTCCGATCACCTGCGGGTACTGAAAGCCATGCATATCGAAGCAATTCTTTTGGTTATCACCAAAGCGGACTTAGCAAGCGGCGACCTCATTGAGCTGATACAAGAGGATGCTGCGAAGCATTGCCGCGATATTCTGGGAAGAGATATCCCGTCTGTTGCCGTTTCAGCGCATACCGGAGCGGGAATAGACCGCTTAAAGGAACGGATAACGGAATTGCTCACAACAGTCCGCCGCTCTCAACCGGATAAAGCTTTTTTATATATCGACCGCGTATTCACACTGAAAGGTATCGGCACAACGGTAACCGGCACCCTCCGCGGCAAAAGCATCGCCGTTGGAGATCAGCTTTCGCTCTATCCGGGTAATACCGAATGCAGGATTAAAAGCATTCAGAATCATCATGCCGATGTCTTGTCATCGGAGGCTGGAATGCGGACCGCGCTCAATCTAAAGCTGTCCGAAAAAGACAAAGTGGAACGCGGTATGCTGCTTGCAGGGCACGGAGAAAGCCCGATACTTCAAGGAATGGAACTGCTCATCCGAATCGATGAATACTTTATGCAAACGGAGAGCGGTACGGGAATAAAAAATCATAGCGAACTGGAAATCGCAGCAGGCAGTACCCATGCCATCGGCGCTATTCATTTTCATAAGGGCGACAATTCACTTGCGCGGGTATCGCTGCAGGAACCGATAGCGTGCAGCTGGAATCAAAGCGCCGTTCTCATCCGGCATGGAGGAAGCGCCGTTCTGGCATCGTGCAGAATTTTTGCCGCCTTTGATTCGTATGAGTACGCAGTCTTTAAACAACTGTTTTCCGTATACGCTTTACGGGAATTGCCGTCATGGAAAAGCTCCGGCTTTTTTATCAATGGTTATATTGAAAAAGATAACGCTGAAATACGGGAACTGTCCAATGATGAGAAAGAGGTTACAATCTGCGGAAATTGGATACTTGCTGCAAAAAAATTGACTGAATGGGAATCGAATATTTTGAATACGGCGAAAAAAAGTCAAGCAGGGTTCACTGTTGAAGAACTTGATATCTCCATACCGGTCAAAATTAGACTTGCGGCACTGAAAAAGCTCTGTGCGGAAAAGAAGCTCATCTGCGAAGGCTCCGTGTACAAAACGGCGGGAGCAGGCGAAACACTTTCAAAAAGCGCACAGCACTTATTGCAGCTCGCCTTAAAAGCAGGCTTTGACGGTATCGAGATAGATAAAGTCCAGCTGCCGCAGGCGCGCAAAGATGCCCGCGATCTCGTCAAACTGGGGAAGCTCATCGTTTTAGAAGATTTTCTTCATTACCATCGGGACATCTATGAAAAAGCCGTCGGCGCTATCTTGAAAGGGAAAAATGCCGGCGCTGTTATTACAATTGCCGACGCTCGAGCTGCTTCAGGCCTCTCCCGCAAGTACATTATTCCGCTCCTCAATGTAATGGAAAAGAATGGAAAGGTAAGACGGGAAGGAAACGACCGCATCGTGTTGTAGCGGTTTTCGTACATCTTGGGGAAAAATGAGTTTTTTGGAAAAACCATTGTTTTTTGCGGTTAGTTTTTATCACGGCTTGTATCCTTTCCCCTCTGTATAATCCTTGGCAAAAAGTTACACTTTTTCCTTGCAGGGTTTTCTTTCCCATGCTATAATTCTTTTAGTGTTGGATTTGCCGTTCAATACAGGGGTTAGCCGGTATTTACAGTAAATCCGCATAAAAAATTATTCTTTTATATAGGGAAAGGAGCTTGACAAAATGAAAAATACTTATATAATACCCCCCCCCCTATCTTTTGGAAATATATAGCACATCTACTGCGTCGTACGCTGAAAATACAATGTATTAAAACCTCCATAGCAGAACATGCGATTACTACTACTGCACTATTTCTGATTTTCATCTTAAAAAAGGAGAGGTAAAATGCGCATAAGACCCAGAATTATTCTTCATACCAATATTATTTGTTTGGTTGCTGTTGTATCCGTTGCTGCTATAGGGTTCACGGTTTTATTCAACACGTATAAGGCGATGCTTATTCAAAAAAGCGAAATTAATGCAAACCTCATCGCCTCGCGTATTGATACGTGGCTTACCGAAGAACGTGCCGCTTTAACACAAAACATCAATGCGATGGTAGAACTTGATTTGTTTACCATTGAACAGGCAAATCCGTATTTGAAAAAAATGAATGAACATAACAAAGGCAATAATTATGCTATTTGTATGGACGATAAATCGTTTTTTAACGGAAAAGGCTGGATAGCGCCGCCGACCTATGACGCGCGCTCACGTCCATGGTATACGGGAGCAATGGCTGCGGACGGCGTTTTTATTATGGATCCGTATTTAAGTGTGAATGCGGGGATAATGGTGTTTGGTTTCAGTAAAAAATTTACGGCAAAGGACGGACGGCGCGGAGTTATTACGACGGAAATTAGTCTTGAAGATTTGAATAGCATTATTGGGGCTTTTAACGAAAATTCAACCGATTACGCCTTTTTACTGGACAGGCAGCATACTATCGTTATGCATAAAAATACGGAGTTTAATCCGACAAAAGAACAATCACTGAAATTGGCGGACATATCGGGCGGCGGATTGTTGGAAAAAATGTTTTCGAGTACTGTGGCCGGTACAAAAGAAGTCCGCTTTACCGATTACGACGGTTTGGAACGGCTTTTTTATTCCGCACAATCGCAGGTTACCGGTTGGATAGTCGGCATGGCTGTTTCCTATAACCACTTATACATGCCTATTCGCCGATCTTTACAATACGTACTGCTGTGCGTTGTTGTTATTCTCGCTGTAGGCAGTGTCGCTTCTTTTCTTTTGAGCCGCCGTATAGCATTACCGCTTCAAAACATGGTGCATTTATTAAAAAATATTGCCGAAGGAGATGGGGATCTAAGTGTAACGCTTCCTGCTTCGGCAAAGGACGAAGTCGGTCTTGCGGCAGAATACTTTAATAAGACAATCGAAAAGATTCGGTTGTCGGTACAGAATGTACGCACAAACACTGATATTATGCAGGACATAGGGCGCAACCTTACCGCAACGACGGAAGAAACGGCGAGCGCCGTACATCAAATCAGCGCCAATATCGACGGCGTTAAGCAACAGGCGATGACTCAAGCCGCTAGCGTTACCGAAACGGCGGCAACTATTGAAGAAATCGTCCGTACCATTAAGCAGCTGAACAATAGCATCGAAACACAGGCAGCAAGTGTTGCGCAGTCTTCTTCTTCAGTAGAAGAAATGGTAGCGAACATTGCTTCCATCGGACAGACACTCGGTAAAACCGATGAAGTGATCAAAAGTCTCACAACCGCAACCGGCGACGGCAAAGCA
>CAJPOL010000095.1 GCA_905372265.1 uncultured Treponema sp.
GGAAGCGCTGCCGGTGCGGTGTTTCCGCCGGACTGACTGTCCATAACCGGTAGGCATTCATCGGAGTGCTCTGCGGAACCGCCGCTGCAAGAATCGGAGCGTCCTGCTGTCAGGCGGACGGATGTAAAAACGGCATAACCGGTACAGCACAGCAGCGCTCCCAGTACAGCCGGTACAATCCAAAAACCGCCTGCTATAATACGCATATACAACACTGTCTGCGGAAAGACAGTGATGATAACGGTACCGGTATTCCGCACCGGCTGCACAAAAATAAGATGATTGCGCCCTTTGATATGTCTGATAAGCGGAGGCTGCGCAGTATGATCCGCTTGCGCTTGGTTATACGCTGATAACGGAGCAGCCTGCATAAACGGCTGTATGGCGGTCTGTAGGCTTGCAACTGTGGAAGCACCATTTCCGCAATAAGAAAGCAATATGCCGCTGCGTTCATCGGCAAGCTGTACCGCCGCTTCATTTGAGGGGGCAAGCAGCCGAAGCTGATTTTTAAAATATGAAGAGTGCAATAGTATGAGAAGTTTTCCTGTATTCGCAGCAGTATTTTGCAAGGGGAACGTTTGCGCAAACACGAGCAGCAGCAGCCGGTTTCCTTTCGATATGCCCGTGCATTCAGGCAGCCATGCGTTTGTATAAATAGGCCGTAAATACCGTTCCCGCCATTGGCTGCTGTTTAAACCTTCAAATTCCAACAGCGAGGGGTACATAAAATTGATGTCGAAAAATGCATTATCAGCTTCAAGCAGGTAACCGCTCTTTTTTGAATAAATGTACAGGCCTGCAATTTCAGGATGTACCGATTTAATATATGAAAGCTGACGCTGTGCATTAATAATTGTTTGTATATCCGCCGACCCTTGAGTGATTGCTCCCTGCGTTACAAAGGTTTGCACTTCCGTATTCAGCATCAGCATATAAGAAAGGCGCTGTATCTCACGCATGGTTAGATAAAGAGAATCGGCTGTATTCATCAGCATATCTTGATATGCCGCCTTTTGTTCATTCAGCTTTCGATAAAAGAGAGCGCTTCCGGCGACACAGAGAAGACCGCTGATAATACAGCATGAGATCACCGCTGTCCGCGAGCTGAGAAAGTTTTGCATACGTTGTACTATCGGTTTAATCGGCACAATGGCTTCAGTATACTATATCGACGGTAAAATTGCAAAAACCTATGAGCTGCGTTCTCAGTGTGATAAATAGCTTGTGATCTGAATTACCTCACTGCAGCATAAGATGAAGCGTTTTAATTGACGGCAATTCATCCGCTATGAATGAGGTAACCGTAAGAGTATACGGCAGTCCCTGCAGCAGTTTTGCAATATCGCGCGCCGGAATAACCGCCCTAAAAAGGCCGTCTTTCAGCATCTGTGCCTGATAGGTGCTTTCACTGCCGTCTTCGTGCCAGAGGATCAGCGTAACCGTCCCTTCCGACAACGGTTTGTAATCAGTCTCAGGATAGGTACATTGTAAAGCCTTTATGTCATAGACTGCATCGCTCGTTTTTTCTACCGCTTGAGGAGCCGTAACCGATTGAATAATCGTTTGCTTTTGAGAAAAACTGAGATGCCACTGCCATGAATCATAGGGATAAGTACGGACGGCCCGGGCCGCCGCTACCTTGCCTGTAAAGTCAATCGAGTCGATGAGGAACGGTCCGCTCGAAATATAGGCATGGTTATGTTTATCGATAAAATCAATGCTTGCCCGATACCGCTGTAGGGCATCCTCAAGTGAAATAATGCCTGCAAGCGGAAGAGGAATATGCTTCTCGGCGATAAAACGTTCCAGCTGAAACCGTATATCGGCGATGCAGACAGGATTGATAAGATCGATGTATTCAGCAGTAGGATCGGTATCGGAAAAGGAATAGACGGTTTCACTGTGAGCGCCGTGAGCAACGATTTCGGAAATTGCTTCATATATTTCCCACGGAACCGTGATTCTCGGCGCCGACAAACCGGTCTTGACGGAAAGGCTGCCGATAACCGAGGCGGTCTTATTGCTGTCCGGCGCAAAGTAATAATTGATATAGTTCGTTACGGTTCCGTCAGCATGAAAGACCGATCCTTGATACATATCAAAAAAGAGAGACAGTACCTCTGCAAGCAAAGGGTCGAAATAGGGATCATCCTCACTGTCTTTTGTACTCCACTCTTTATCAAAGGCTCTACTGTACCGGACATCCGCAAGCGTTATCGGACACCCGTTATGCCAGCAGTATCCCTGTCTCAACCAGCCGGTTGCCGATCCCGCAGCTGTATTTCCTGATGGAACAGGTTCCCATGATTTGGTCTGAGAATTGTATTTTTCGGCTTCGGGCGGAACGTCAAGCGCTCCGCATATATGTCCTTCGCTATTAAGTTTAGGCCTTGCAATCAAACTGTCAGAGTCATAGTAAGATAATAAGGGAATGATGCGGGCGTCATGCGGCGCTTCATCGATCTCCGCATCGCTTGATGCATTTGCAACGATAATGGATAAAGCATCATTAAATCCTGCTTCTCCGACAGGATCCCATGGGCTATTGAAAAGCATACCTGCAGGATCCCAATAGATAGTCCGCAGAACTTTTTGACCGGCATACATACCCTCAGTATCCGGTTTTATATCGGCAGTCCGGATCGACCAGTGATTTATTCCATCGCCGATACCGTAAATACTGCGGCGCAAAAACCGGTCTTTGCGGGCGATAAAATACGTTTGCTCGGCAAGTAAATAGATACGCACGGATTCCAAAAGCCCCAGTTTTGTAACTTCAAGACAGGCGTGCCAATAGTCAGCTGTATGCAGATAGTCGCCGTATACCAGCTTTTTTGAAAGCCTATCGAGCAAATCGTTAGTGTAGTTCCAATTACCATAATGCCCGCCGCCCGGCATGTTATTCTCAAACGGCGCATACATCTGAGCGGTTACATCTTCCCACCAGCGGCGCGTACTTGACGCCCCCCAGTATTCAGTGTACATGCTCCATTGATAGCTCGCCGGATCGGAGGCGTAGACTGCGGTAAAGGCGTAAGCGCTATCGTATACGCGATTTTCAACGGTAAAACCGGCTTTTTCAAGGAGCATTTCAATATATCGTCCGATCGGCGCCGCATCGAGATCATCATTCCGCGTAATCAGCTTAATGGTTACCGGCTTTTCGCCGTAAAACCATCTGCCGTCCCTGTTGAGTAAGACACCTTTGTTCTCCGGCAGCCGCGCCGCTTTGACCATTGCATTATGAATATTGGAAAGTGCACGATACTCATCGCCTGTTTCCGTGATACCGAGTTTTGTAGGCAGCGCCGCATAGCGGTCTGAACCGGGATGCTCAGGTATAACAGCCGTAAACATCGGATTGCCCTCGCCTGAAAAAATGGTATCAATAATACGCCGCCTGTTAACCAGCCAGTTGAGCGCATAGCGGATTTCCTGCATTGCAAATGGGTTAAAGACGGCGTCCGCTCCCGGAAGCGTAACGGTATAAGGCGGCGCGTTGGGAACGGGATTCAATAAAAAAGACCGCGCATTTCCCGTAGACGAATAAATATCAAGTTTATTCCTATCGCTTTCAGAAAGCGAATTCAGCGTTTTACGGGTGATGCTGTTTAAACATATATCATGCTTTCCATCGATTACCGACTGCACTGCGGCGGTAAAGTCATCGGTTACCGTATACAACACTGTATCGGGGATCGGGCCGTTGATACCGGAAGAAAGCGTGCTTTCCGTCTCTTTTCCCTTGCATGAGCAGAGTGCAAGCGCAACAAACGCAGGCAGCAGTATGATCCGCATAGTATTTCTAACCGTCATGTACCGTAACTCCTTGATTGTGCAGTTATTTTTCCTGTATTACCGCTTTTAAGCGCGCCAGCAGCCGCTTATTCTTTGTCATTTCTTCTATAGAAATCGGCAGCCGGTATGTCCAATTTGCATCGCTGACCGTACCGGGCGTATTCACGCGCTCGGCTTCAGGCGGAATATCCGTCAGCTCGCTGAATATGACGCCGAGCCAATCCTGTATCGGAAAAATTTTTAGACGCGAGGGCGCTTTCACAAGAGCTTTGAGCAAAGCCGCAGCGAGCTCTTCCGTATAAGCAGGTTTGCGCCCATCGGGAACACATAGCCGTCTGCGTGTTTCATCATCGATTTCAAGCGCATCAAAAAAGGAGCGTACATCGTCATACGAAAGCTCCTTTTCCCACCATTGCCGTAGCGAAGAAGAGTCATGCACGGAAGTTACCGCAACGGCTTTTTCAGGATAATCTTTCAGCGGAATGAAAGGCGCTTCCAGCTCCTTCCACCGCCGCTCCCAGCGGAATACCCTCAGACTGAATATATTCAGATCATGCAGCACCTGCGGCAGGACAGGAGGAATAGCGCCTAAGTCTTCAGCGCACGGCTGCATATCAACGGCGCTGCACAGTTCCGATAAAATCTCTTCCGCTTGTTTTTTCCAGAGTTTGTTCTGCTGTTCATCTTTTTCCGCTACCAGCGCCGAAAAATGCTGCTTTTCCGTCTCGGAAAGCGAATGCCATGCCGATGCCGCTTCATACCGGCATGCCGCCGTATATACGGCTCGTCCGTCATGGGTTCTGCCGGCAGATACCAGCATCCGGTCTTTCCACTTCTGCTTGAGGACGGCTTCAACGTCCGGCGGCAGTTCATACCGGCCTATATCGGCCTCGCTTTTGATCTCGCTCTTAAAGAGCCAGAGCTCCTCATTTCCTATCCTATCGGTTACTTTATGCAATAGTCCGTGCGCATACAGATAGTCGTTGTTTACCGCTGCCTGAACGATCCCCGTACTGATATGAGGTTCCGCCATCCAGCGTATCCGCTCCTCAGAAAATCCGGCATTCAATAAGTCTGTTACCGTTATTTCCGCATACGGCAGCGTTTTTCCCAAAACGCCGGTACTTTCTCCTTCGGGAATTGCCCACATCCTAAAGAAGCCGAGGATATGATCGAGCCGGTATGCATGATAATACTGCGCAGCCTGACGTAAACGCTCTTTCCACCAGCGGTAGCCGGTCGCTTTCAAATTCGTCCAGTTATAAATAGGGAAACCCCAGTTCTGACCGGAAGGATTATCGCCGTCAGGAGGGCTCCCCGCACGGAGATCATTACGGAAATATTCGGGATACGCCCATACCTCTACGGAATCTTCATTCATTAGAATGGGAATATCGCCTTTAAGCGCAATACCGTTCTCTGAGCAATAGCGTACCGCTTGCAGCAGCTGCCGGTGCAAATGCATTTGGAGCCACGCATAAAAAATATGTTCATGTTTAAGCGCAGGATCGTTCCATACGGCCTTAATCTGCGCTGCGGAGGGGAACTTCATTGCAGCGTTCTCTTTCCATTCTTTCCATGAGGCATGATAATTCTGCCGTTTGATATTCTTAAAAACGGCATATTCAATAACCCATGGATTTTTCTTAATCCAGTCCGAAAGCTCTCCCTCAGCGGAATCAGCGATAATCCGTTCTTCCGACTTATTGAATATATCATGTAATAGAATATTTTTTTCATGCAGAACACGCCGGTACTCAAACCGCTCCGTTTTTGACTGCGGCGCAAGCGTTGTCCTCATTTTTTGAATGGCTTTTTTGAACGGTTGCGCCTCCGGTATTTCCTCTAAGCGGATATACAGAGGATGCAGTGCAAATGCCGAAAGCGCATTGTAAGGAGAACTGTCCGTGCCCGTATCGTTAATCGGCAGCAGCTGAATGATGCTCAATCCGGCGCTTTTGCAAAAATCGGCAAAGGGAATTAAATCCAAGAACTCACCGGCGCCGCAGCTCTTTTTTGTTTTAAGAGCGGAAACAGGCACAGCCGCGCCGCAAAGAGAATGCGCATGCGGTGTAAATTTCATAGTAAGCCTCCTTAGCTATTCAAAATAAGCGGTACGTCAGGACAATTTAAAAAGTCCGTTGCGTTTTTGAAGATGTTCTTATCTATTGTACACTAAAAGCGGCGCTATAGAAAGGTATTTCTTGATTAAGAATTGCTTTTCTCCAAAACGGGTGTATTTACTGATGCGGAGGGGTTGTTAAATTAACCGCAGAGAGCGCAAAGGATTCAGCAACGGCTTTCATACCAACGCTATTCCCCAATCCTTTCCGCGCTCTTAGCGCCCTTCGCGGTTTACCGCCATGGACGGCGGTGGTTCCAATCAGTAACAAGTTTTTG
>CAJPOL010000096.1 GCA_905372265.1 uncultured Treponema sp.
TGGTTGCAGTCGGCTTTAATACCCTTCGTTACGACGCAAGCGTCGGGGTATTAACCCCTCCGCACGAATAAACCTGGTTCGACACCGCAGTTATCGCACCAGGTCTAATGTCTCTTACATGCGGAAAAACGTCAGCGCAGTCAAAAGGAGGCCGCCTGCCAGAATAAGATAATATCCGAACATACCCAGCTTTCCTTTTTTTATCACTTTAAGTAAAAAAGTCAAAGATGCCAACCCCACTATAAAAGAAGTGAGCATCCCGACTATGAGCGGAAGGAGACTGATTGAGGCTGTTACGGTCCGCGCCGATTTCAATTCAAAAATAAATGCTGCAAGGATTGCAGGAATGGAAAGTAAAAAAGAGTACTCCCCTGCCCTTTCGCGATCGACGCCCGATAAGAGCGCTGCGGAAATGGTTGAACCGGAACGGGAGATACCCGGCAGCACGCCTATTCCTTGCGCCGCACCGATAATAACCGCTTGAAACAGCGATGGAACAGACTGAGCGGCAGTTCTTCTGATTTTTCCCGATACAAGCAGCACAATACCGGTTATCACAAATCCCGCCGCAATAAAACGGATATTTTTAAGGATCACCAGATTCTTTATCATAACACCGATCCCGCCGGTAACAGCCGTTGAAATCAGAAGCGCAAAGATCAATTTTAAGTCCTCGCTATCATCGCTTGTCTGACGTCTAATAATGAAACGCCCCGACACGGCAAGCAGCCTCCCTATCCGTTTATGAAACACGATGCATACTGCGCCGAGCGTTGCAACATGCAATAAAATATCAAAGATGATAGGGATGCCGGCATACCCTAAAAAATATTCGGCAACTGCTAAATGGCCGGAGCTTGAAATAGGAAGAAATTCGGCTATACCTTGAACGGCTCCGAGTAATAACGCTTGTAAAATAGTCATGTCCCCTCCCTTTCCGAACTTTATTGATCGGAGAAAAATGATTTAATAATGAGATCAGGCTGTATTCCGTAATAAAGCGAACCATAGACAACCGCACCAGTCAGTATTTTCCGTCCGTAGCCGCGCGTTTCAGCGTATTCTATCACCTCTAAAAACAAATCGTCCGCAATTGCGCCGATTTTCCGCCGCCAGCTCCGCACCTTTGTAGGCCCTGCATTGTAGGCGCAGCAGGCAAGCATAATACGGTTATCGGATCGCTTGATCATTTCCGCAAGATAATATGCGCCGAACCGTATATTGATTTCAGGATCCGATAGGCGGTAATCGCTTACTTTGAGCCTTTTAGCAATATCGGCGGCAGTAGCTGGCATCAGCTGAGTAAGCCCGACCGCTCCGGCAGCAGAAACAGCATCGGGCTGAAAAAAACTTTCGCCCCGTATCACCGCATATAAAAGATAGGGAGGAAGCCCGTACTCATCAGCATATTTTTCTACAAGCTCACCCCAATACCGCGGATATAAACGGCGGAGCTGCGCATCGGTCGGCGCGGTTCCCTGATTACGCAAAGCCAATGCCGTAAGCCGCATCGAATCGCCGTACAATCCCTTGCTCTCCAGCACTGCGGCAATCTGTTCCGCTTTTTCCGCCGGAATAGAAGGATAGCGCTCCGCAATGTGCCGGTACACAATTGCATAGAGGCCGAAATGAATCAGCCCGTCGATGTACACTTCCGCTTCCTGAGGCGATAAATCCGAAGCGCTGCGTACAGCCTTCCCTCCCCCGCTCCGTTTTGTACCGGAAGAAAGAAAAAGCGGTACATTGTGCTTTCCGTGATAACCTGCAAGCATACGGTAATAAAGCGAATCAGAGGCTGCAGCAGCTTCCTTGAACAGCCGCTGCGCTTCCTGTTGCGGCAGCGACCCGGAGCGGGCAAGGACATAAGCTGCGGCGGAGCGTTGTTCCGGCATATCGGTTTTGCTTAATGCGGTATACAGCGTTTTCAAGCCCTTCCAATCCTTTTTTGCCGTAAGCCGCATCCGCAGCTCCTCGACCAGATCGGCATACCAAGAAGGGGTTTTCCAATGCGCCGCAGTCTGCTCAACTGCGGTAAGATACCGCGAAAAACTCAGCTGCCGCAGCGTATCAAGGTAATACCAGAGCGCAGAATCAAAATCGGCAGCGGTTACGGCAAAACCGGCGGCCTTTTCAAACAGAACAGCGGCTTTTTCCACAAAAGCGGCCCCGCCTGCCCGTACATTGGTACGGGCCGCATAGAACGAAGCATAAAAGAGCAGCGTCTGTTTTTGCTCATCGGAAAGCGTATTGAGCGTATGTTTTGAATCGCCATTCTGTACGGCCTCTAAGAGCTTTTCAAAAAAGGCTGCCGCTTCTGCAGGAGCCCTACTGCCGTACACGGCGGCTTTCCCGATATCGGAGAGAACAGGCGAATAGGCAATTGCAGCGAGGCTGTATTCCGCTTGAAAAGCCGCTTGAACGGCAGTCCATGCCTCCTCATAGCGCTTTTCAAAAACACGTATTCGGGCAGCCGTCAATGTACGGTCAAAAAGCGGCATCGACTCTCCGTACTGCGGAAAGGCTGCCGCAAGCTCAGCCGTGAGAGCGGCTGTCCGGTAAAAAACTTCGGGCAAAGGCACTGCGGCACCCTGTCTGCCTGCGCTTAAAAGCAGCGACGCCTGTAATGCGGCAACAGCTTGTTTTTCTTCCCGTTGCTCAGCAGTTTCCGCTTTTGCAAGTTCGCCGAGCCGCTTTTCAACAGCCTCAAGCCGCGCTGCAACTGAGCCTGTCCGGTATAATTCCTCACGGCACAGCTGAGGAAAAGGCGCCGCATACAGCTTTTCGCCGAGCACAAAGTAAAAACGGGCGGCATCTTCGTAACCGGCCCGTTTCAGGTGTAAACCGACATAATATGCACTTCCCCTGCCCATTTTTTTCACGCTTCGATAGGCAGCGTTATCGGCTCGTAAAAAAAAATCGTACTTACCGGCTTTTAACTCTTCCAGCAGCAAAGCAGGATTGCCTGCCGCGCAAGAAAAAAAGGATCCGGTACAAAGGAAGAGCGGGAATAAGAATACATGAAAAAAAGAGAACGGTATACGAAAAAACAATGATTTATTTTTCCGTATACCGCAGGGCAACATGTTATTGCGGAGGAATTTCAATATATGTTCCCGGGAAAATAACGTCAGGGTTTTTAAGATGATTATGCCGGGCGATTTTTTTATAGAGCCACGGAGTGCGGTAAAAGGTTTCAGATAAATCCCATAGCGTATCACCGCGGCGGATTTTATAGCGGAATGCCTCTTGCACGGTTACCGGCAGAGCCGTAGAGGAAGCGCTCTTTTCCGCTTCCGGTTGTACAGCAGGCTCCGATTGCGCAGGCTGTATCTGTTCAACAACGGCAGGTTCTGCCGGAGCCGGCGGTTCAAGCGCTTTAGTGTCGGACGGTAAGTCAGGCTTTTGCGTTTCGGCTGCCGGTTTCGCTTCTGCCGGCTGAGGTTCTTTTATCGGCTGAACGGGAGGTTTTGCTGCCATTTCCTCTTCATTGCGCATAGTAACGTGCTGTACGTCCGCCTGAGGAGTCTGCTTTGTAATGAGCAGAACGCCTATGACCAATGCCGCAATACCGAGCAGTACCAACAAAAGAATCAGCCACACCGATTTCTTACGCTTTTTCACATTTTCTTCATCATCACTGTCCGAATACAGGAGGGCAGCCGAAAAATCTTGGCTGTTATCGGCTGAAGATTCTTCAGAAGAAGCGGAAAAATCTCCCTCGCCTGATTCATCGCTTAAATCAAAATCCAAGTCAAAATCGCTGAAAGTTTGATCGCTGAAAGTTTCAAGCGATGTCCGCAAGGTCTGATGCGAACCTGAATCTTTATCGACCGCTTCAGCGGAAAGGTTTTTATTCTCATCAAGCGATAAACGCAGTTCTATTGTCGGATCGCCTGCGGCCTTTGTCTGAATATCTTCCACAATGAGAGAACCGATATAGGCAGGATCCGCATCATCTTCTTTTTTAAATAAGTTGATTTGTACACTGCTCTGATCATCGCGAACGGTTGTCAATTCAAGCGTTTCAGAGGCTGAAACA
Organism: uncultured Treponema sp.; assembly: GCA_905372265.1. GTDB lineage: Bacteria > Spirochaetota > Spirochaetia > Treponematales > Treponemataceae > Treponema. The sequence goes on from CAJPOL010000096.1 coordinate 4,040, forward strand.
TCTTCATCCATAATGGGGAGAAAAGACCCATCAGCGAGCTTTATCCCTATTTTAGCTGCCATACGTACTACTCCTTCCTTACATCCATACCCCTAGTATATCGGCATATCCAGCCGATTTATTTACGGGCGCCTCTAAAAACTTAAAGTTTTTTCGGGATTTTCATTTTGCTCATTTAAGAGAAAACGATTGTATCGTATAGGTTTGATTTGTTCCATCAATATGCATGATATGATAATGGGCAAACAGGCCGAATGCCTTGAGTACGTGCTCTTGAAAAGGGCCGTAATCGTAATAAGCGGATGGATGGTAATGCCCGGCGCAGTAGAGCTTAACGTTTGTTCGTGCAAACAAGGCAAGCAATTCGGCGCGCTCACGCGGATTTGACAAGGCAAAATAGAAAATACCGTTTCCATAGATCGGATAGTGGGTAAAAAGCAGCTTAGGTTTCGGCGAGCTTCTGAGCTTCCGTTTTAAATCATAAAACTGAGCGCGTCCGAGCGTCCCGCTTCCGGTATCAAGAAAATACCATTCAAAACCCGATGCTTCAAAATAGTAAGTACTGGTGTACGGCGTACAGGAGGCTTTCCAGAGCGGCCAGCCTGAATTATAGAGGTCGTGATTGCCGACCACATTGTAAACGGGAATACCTTTATCGCGTATCGCTTGTTGGAAAGCGGCGAACTCCTCAAACTCAGCGGCTGTGCCGTGATCGGCGGAATCTCCGAGTATGATGCACATCTTCGGTAACTTACCCATACTATTCAGCTCATCCAGCTTATTCAGCAAGGCTTGTTTCGGAAACGTGTATTTCTCATTCCCAACATGCACATCGGTGAGGATGAGGCAATCGTACGAGGAAGTCAAGCCTATAGGAGCGGGAATTTTTTCAAAAAAAGTACTGCGTTGATCAACCGGATTCGGCCGCCAAAACATCTCATGAAGGCCGAATTTACAGCTGCTTAACACCGAAAGAGCAGCCGCCGTGCCGATAAAGATAGCCCATACACACCAATAAAAAAGTTTTCTCATACCTTATAGCCTTACTCCAACAACAGAACGGATAACAAAATTTTCAGGATAGCCTGATATTGTAAACAAATCGGAATACCGCAGCGAACAGGTAAATCCGGCAAAAATCCGCTCGTACAGCTGAACGCCGTCGGGACGATAAAAAATGCTCCCATTGAACGATGGATTTGCGAATAACGGATAGCGGAATGTCTCATATGAACTCATGCCGCATCCCAATGCCCACTTTTTCATGATTATGCCTTCAAAATGAAAGGCAACCGTCATTGATGCATTATCAATCACTATCGGTTTAAATCCGGGTACCGGAATATGCAGCCATTTATGCAAATAGCCGCATTGCAGATACAAATTGAATTTCTGAGGTATACGGAATGTGTACTCAAAGGAAGGCATCAGATCATGTTCGGTACCGACATCCTGAATAGCAAGCAAATGGTAGCCGAGTCCAAGCCCGATACAGTGCCGTTCGATGTTAAGCGGCGTATAGGCCGCAGAAAACAGCGCGTCGATACTATCGGAAGCAGCTTGCAGACCGCCCATAACATACGCATAGGGTGAGGTAAAGCGGTATAACGCCTCTGCCGTGAATATATCGTATTCAACGCCTTTCTGGATATTAAATGAAAGACCGGCGCTGACGGTATGAGAATATTTTTTTTCGCCGAACACTGCCGCTGTCAATAAAAGGAACACAAGAAAACATAGCATTCTGCGCACCGGAGAAAAACCCGTTCGTTTCATAGCGGAGAGAGTATAAAAATAAGCCGGCAAAAAGTCAAACCGATCAGGATACATGCACAGGGATTCCGCATTATAACGACTGCAATACTCTATCGAGGCAATCTTCTCGTT
>CAJPOL010000097.1 GCA_905372265.1 uncultured Treponema sp.
GTAGTAATAATTCTTCCATTTATTACCGTCTTCCAATGCAGAATTTTCTTTAATGAAGGCTAATTTATTGATAATTTCCTGTTTGTTTTTTTCGACATCTTTTATCAGAAGAGCAATTTTTCCCTTATAAGCGTCGCATGCGGTAGAATCATAGCGGAAGATGGGGATATTATCGCTGTAACTACTGTGCCCTACTGTCCCGTTCGTTACGGCGGCGATCCCTTTCATCACAAAACTCACTCCGTCTACCGTGTAGGTTTTATCGGCAGGTGCTGGCGGTGTATTTGCGCTTTTTCCGCTACTACTATTACCCTGTACCTGATTACAGCCTGCTATCATCATTGCAGCAAGCATCATCACCGCTGAAAAACAGAAGAATCGGCTCGTCCTTGTTCTGCTCGTTTGTGTATACATGGCGTATCTCCTATAATCTAAAATTGTTGTATTCACCGTAAATAGGCCGCCGCCTTTTACAGCCTATGTGCTTGACACCGATAACGCTTGAGCAGTTTCAACCGTAACGCCCAGTTTATACTGAAAGCGCCCGTTGCTTCCGCAAAGCCAGAGCTTTTCGTTGTCTTTTGCCCACAGCTTATAATCTTCCCTAAAAATCCGGTCTATGTCCGTCTCATCTTCGGGAACAAACTGCAAGGTTTCGCGGTAATACCGTTCAACCCTTTCCTGCCATTTACTGCGCACGGATTCGTTGAGCGCCGTTTGCGTCTGCGAATCGTAAATCAGCTTATAGTGCAAGGGATTGAGTAAAAAGCATACCTTGCTTTCGTAACTGTAGGCGCTATACGGGGAATTCTCCCATCCGGTGTAGGCGCCTGACAGTATTGCCGCTCTGTTATTCCAGAGATCTTCGCCGAAACCGGCTTTATTTTCCGTTTCGACGTTACGGCAGACGCCCCAATTTTTTCCGATTTGTTCTACGCACGCTTTAAATGCCTCTCTATCATTTTTTGCGATTGCCTTTAAAAGCGCTGCACGGAACCGATGCTTTGCAGCAACATTTGCTTCTTCGCTTACACAAAGAGCGGTAGTAGTCATAACTATACCTCCTTAATAAAAAGTCAAAGGGAATGAACGGTAAGACGGCAAGAAACTATCCTAAATCAAGCAGACTGCTGTACATTGCGGTACAAAAAGAATTCTGCAAGGGCTTTCTCACCGGTACCATTACCTTGAGTATCGTTTTTACACGCTAACTACTGTCGAACCACACTGCCTGTCGGATTCGACGATATAACGCTGAAAATAATAGACAATGGACAATTTGTAATGTGTAATTATGCGGTACGAGATTTATATCTGAATCTTTTGAATTTTGAACGTTCTTTACCGGTTTTGTTCTTAATGTAACCGCGAAGTATGCAGAGCCCGCAAAGGATCTAAAAGATGAGAAAAAATAATGATGTTGTTGTCTGAATGAAAAAACCGCCCGTTTATCAGGGCTCAAACAGTTCTTACGCCTGAGTTGCTGAGTTGCTGAGTTGCTGAGTTGCTGAGTTGCTGAGTTGCTGAGTTGCTGAGTAAGTGTTGCAGACAGCTACAGGTATGTCAAGTACCTTACGCGGGTTTTGCGCTTTTGGGAGAGATTTTTTATACTGTGGTAATCCGATTTTAATACTCAGCATAGAAATAGTATAAGGGCTAAGAGAGGAAATTGCAAGGGGAAAATCATAGTGGATCAGGGCTTCAGCTGGATAGAACAAGTTTCACAGCTGAGGCCATGGGCAATAGCAATGCACAGGGTTTAAAGAAATTTTACCGCCTGAATCCCCGATTCGGTAATTCTTCCTCTTGACATTTTTCGTTAAATCACATACTTATATAGTATATTATAATACCATGCAGGAGGTGATCTAATTGTGAAGTATAGAAATGATATGCCTATCTATCTGCAAATAGTTGAAAAGATTAAGCAGGATATTCTAACGGGTACGCTCGCTCAAGGCGAAAAACTGCCGTCCATTCAAGATATGGCGGCCGCAATGGACGTGAATCAAAATACCGTATTTCGCGTATATAAGGAATGCGAAAACTACGGCATTATCGAAACCCGGCGGGGAATCGGCTCCTTTGTTGTCAGTGATCCTGCGGTAATTGAAAAACTCAGAAACGAACATATTGCAGCAGCAGCCGGCAATTTTATCGGCAGTTTAAAAGAGCTCGGTTTTTCCGATGCGGATATTTTACAAACGCTGCGGCATCATCTACAGGAGGAACAGCAATGAATGCTCTTTTACGCATAGATTCGCTGCAAAAAGCATACTTTTCCCGCCAAGTGCTCAACGGCATTTCTTTGGAAATATCGGCGGGCAGCATATTCGGTCTACTCGGCCCGAACGGTTCAGGAAAAACCACCATGCTCAAAATCATAGCCGGTCTGCTGCACCGCTACTCAGGCAGCGTGCAGGTATGCGGTTTACCTATCGGCGTCGAAACAAAACGGATTGTCTCATTTTTACCGGATAGAAATTGCCTATACGGTTCAATGACTGCACTCGGCATCATTCAGTTTTACGCTGATTTTTTCGATGATTTCGACAAAAACAAAGCGCTTGATATGCTCACCTTTATGGAATTGAAGAAAGAGCAAACGATAAAAACCATGTCGAAAGGGATGATCGAAAAAATGAACCTCACGCTCACCTTTTCCCGTGCGGCAAAGCTCTTTATCCTTGACGAACCGCTGGCCGGTACCGACCCTGTCGCCCGTGAACGCATCATCAAAACCATTCTCAAGACATGGACGGAAGACAGCGCAATCTTGCTGAGCACTCATTTGGTTGCCGACATCGAACATATCTTTACTGAGGTTGCCTTTATAAAAGAAGGCTCAATTTACCTGCAAGGCGAGGCCGAAACATTGCGGGAAACGCGCGGAAAATCCATCCGCGACTTATATCTTGAGATTTTCGGTTAGGGAGGAATACAATGAAACGCATTTTTACATACGCATTTTTACAGCGGCTTCCGATCATACTGAGAGATACCGGTATACTCGCCGGTATAGTTGCTATCGAACTTTTGTTTTCCTTTCTCGGCCAATGTCCCGGATCGGGCTTCTATGCGCTATGGTTTGCCATTACCATCATAGCGCTGTTCGGTGTTCCGATTTTACGTATTGTCAGATGCAGCAGCGGCTACGCCCGTACGCTCCTTTTCAGCGATGAAAGCTATCTGATGCTCACCCTACCGGTCAAAAGCGAAACAATCCTGCTCGGACGAATGCTTGCAGGTCTTGCCGAGTTTGTACTCTGTACAGCCGCCGCAGTGGCGTTAGGCATCATTCTTACCAGTTTTAACATACAGCTCTCCGCAGATGTGTATTCAAAATCACGGGAATACTATGGAGTACTGGGGACGATTGGGGCTGATTTGTTATACATGGTGTTTATTAGAAATTACAGGCTTATTCTTTTAGCCGTTTTTTCGCTTCTTACCGGTTTCGCCTTTATCGGTACGGCAGCTCTTTTCGCCCAAACGGCAGTCCGCTCGTTTAATGTAAAGCGGCGCAAAGGTCTTGTACTGCTTGCTTCAATCCTCATTTTTGTGCTGATTATCTTCTTACTCGGACAAATGCAGATGTGGACGGAGCAGCTCACCGGCTTACACGCCTCTATGAAAGTTTATACGTGGAATTACCGTGAGAGTATGCAAATGATTGAACGTGTCTGGATGGTAGACGTTCCAATTGTTTCACTGATACTCTCATGGGCGCTTTCAGCCGGATTATTCCTTTCCTCATCATGGCTTTTTAAAAACCGCATTGAGGTATAACGCAGTGTCGGCGATGTCAAAAGTGTACTTCATTGTACACTTTTGACGGCCTATCGGCAGCCGCATTAAATAATTTCCTTACAAAATAAGCAGATAGTCTTGTAGTTTCGAGAGCATCCCTATACTACGTTAGTATAACAGGTATGGTTGCCGTATGCGGTTAAAATCAGCACTTTCTTTATCCATACGGATGAAATAATCCTGTTCGGTTTGAGACCGATCGGTTAGCTGTGTACATCCTGTCAATAAATGCAGCCCGCAATATTTTTTTCCTTCATTCTTTATTTTAAAATCGTCCGGATACAGACGGCGTAAGGTATAAAAGATGCTTACCGCCGTTTTAACCGGCGAAAAGGTACGGCCGTTGGTAACAGCAATCTGTACTCCTTGGCACAGCTCATCCGCATAGTGTGAAAGAGATGGGGTAAAAAACGCCGGTAAAAAATGTACGCCGTCAAGTTTCATCGCATTGAGCGTATCGGCAAGCCGGTTCCCATCGATAAATGGAGCGCCGATATACTGAAACGGCATCGTAGTCCCTCTCCCGACCGAAATATTGGTTCCTTCAAATATGCATATGCCTGCGTAGATAAGCGCAGTAAGAGAAGATGGGATATTAGGCGACGGAGGTACCCAAATGAGCGGCAAATCATCAAAATAGTGTTCCCGCTTCCATCCTTGCATAGGGACAACCGTCAACTGACAGCGGATGCCGTACTCGGTATTAAAAAGGAGCGCAAGTTCGCCGATTGTCATACCGTGCCGCTGTGTAATAGGAAAGCAACCGGTAAAGGAGCGGTATTCATCTTCCAGCATGTTCCCCTCAACAACAGTGCCTCCGATAGGATTCGGCCGGTCAAAAACGACAAAATGTTTATGATACCGCGTACACTCTTCCATTGCATATGCCATTGTAGAAATATAGGTATAGAATCGGGCTCCGATGTCTTGAATGTCAAAACAAAGGATATCGATATCCTCTAGCATTTCTTGAGTGGGGCGTTTGGTTTTTCCGTAGAGACTGTAAATAGGGAGATCAAAGGTCGGATCAAGGGAATTTTCTATCGAAACGCCGTCGCGGGTGTACCCTTGTATGCCGTGTTCGGGGGAAAACAGCGCGGCAAGGTTTGTATATTGAGCAAGCACCGCAACGGATGAACGGCCTTCGGTACTGATGCCGGTCTGATTGGTAATCAAACCGACCCGCTGACCGGTAAAAAGGCTCCGGTATTCTGCGATACGGTCAATACCGAGTTTGAGGCGCTCCTCTCCTGTGCTTGTTTTTGCTTGCGGCAGCAGACAACTGCACAAGCCGATACCGATAAGCATGGTATGTATTACGCTGTGCTGCAAGCGGTGTTCGCCGCGTCCTGTATTTTGTGTTTTGGATAGCGTCACAATAGAATACCTCTTATCGGCATCATACCGAAAAGACTACGTCCTGCCTATCGGAGGGCACAGAAATCAATTTTTACCTAAGATATTTCGAGTGATTTAATACGGTTCTGCATAGCCGGTATTTCATTTGATTTGCCTGCTACCGTTTCTTGAGCAACAGTCATCTTAACGTCGCTGATATGGGCACTAACGATGTGTATCGGCTCTTCGTATATATCTATTTTCTCTGTTGAACGGATTTCCTTGCCGTCTACAGTATCTATTAATTCTTCCCATCCCATGGTTATCAGCTTAGCATATGTTTTAAGCCTTAAACATCCTTTTTTTCAAAAATTGATTTCTGTGTATGAAGCCTCGCGGGAATATGAAAGCTGTTACCGAATCCTTTGCGATCTCTGCGGTTAATTAAAATAAAACTGCAAAGGGCGCTAAGAGCGCGGAGAGAATTGGGGAAAGTTGAGCAGGTAGTCTTTACAAACATCCTTTGCGGTCTCTGCGGGCTTAGCGGTTAATTAAAAAGAAACCGCGAAGGGCGCTAAGAACGCAGAGGGAGTAAAAATAGCCAAAAGCCTTTTTGTGTCATATATACCGCATAGAGAGGCTA
>CAJPOL010000098.1 GCA_905372265.1 uncultured Treponema sp.
GTTTGGTAAGTTGGGGCATTAGTTTATTTTTTAATTCAGATACAAGGAAAAGACCGTTTTTCATACTATCAACTGTTTCTATGACCGCTTCCGGTTTATCTATTTTGTACTCCGCGCTCGTTTTCTGTGCAATGTATATTTAGGAGAAAGCTACAATGCAGCAGTCAAAAACAGAACATATATCGGAACAAGAAGCAAAAGAGCAACTGGAAAAGCAAGCAGGTCTTTCATTTGAATATGCGCACGCACAGTATAACAAAAACCTTAAACAATGGTCCTTTGCCGTTAAAAATAAAGCCGGCGCCGTCGTGTTTTCTGCCGTTTCGTTTAAAGACTTTGCGCCGTATAGAGCCCTTGCGCGGCACCTCAACACCTCTTTTGAAGAGGTACTCGACCGGTATGTCTTTGTTTACGGGGCACAGCACGAGTGCGGACAAGGTCAAGACGATGAGCGGTATTGTCTAATCGATAAGGGCTGGCTCAAGGTATCGGACATAGAAGAAGCCTTTATAAAAAAGTTTGGACAATACCGCAAAGACTATGAAATGCATGATGAGCTTTGGGTGTTGACGATAGATGGAAGCGAATGCAGCAGCTCTACGTACAAAAAGCATCCGAAACCGGGCTGGCCCCCGAGGTCGGAACGGGCAGTATTGGCGCTTGAAAAACTTGAATCGAAGGCGTTACAGTTGTCATTCGATGCATTCCTAACGCCGGCAGAACAGCCTCTAAGTACAAGCGATAAGGAACCATCGACGGAACCACCACAGACGGTGCCTCATTCACAAAAAACGGTACAACCGACAGAACCTGCTGTTTCAAATACCGATACTGGGAAACCGAAAAAACAGAATGAGCCTAGTAGGGCGGCAGAATCTGCCGGTTCGAATACCGGAAAACAGAAAAAGCAGAATGAACACAAAGGGCCTGCACAAGATGAATCTGAAAAGAGGGGTTGTACAGTTACCGAACAAGATGATGCGGATGATCTGTATAATACTGCAAGAAATTATCGTTATGGCTTAGGCGGCCTAAAAAAAGACGAAGCGACTGCCTTAGAATGGTACCGCAAAGCTGCCGATAAAGGCCACGCTGCTGCTATGAATATGATCGGCCGGTATTATGATGAAGGTTTGGGCAGTCTTAAACAAGACAAAACAACTGCTCTTAAATGGTTTCGCAAAGCTGCTGATAAGGGCAATGACTCTGCTCTGTATAATATCGCTGCATACTATCAGGATGGCTTAGGCGGTCTTAAAAAAGACGAAGCGACTGCCTTAGAATGGTACCGCAAAGCGGCTGATAAAGGCTACGCTGCTGCTATGAATATGATCGGCCGGTATTATGATGAAGGTTGGGGATGGCTTGAGCAAAATAAAGCCGCCGCGCTTGAGTGGTTCCACAAAGCTGCTGATAAGGGACTTGCCATTGCTATGCGTAATATTGCCGTATACTATCAGAATGGCTTAGGAGGGCTTAAAGTAGATAAAGCGACCGCTTTAGAATGGTACCACAAAGCGGCTGATAAAGGCTACGCCGATGCTATGAATATGATCGGCCGGTATTATCATGAAGGTTGGGGATGGCTTGAGCAAGATAAAGCAGCCGCACTCGAATGGTTCCAGAAAGCTGCTGATAAGGGCAATGCTGCTGCGCTGTATAATATTGCCGGATATTATCAGCTTGGCTTAGGCGGTCTTAAAAAAGACGAAGCGACTGCCTTAGAATGGTACCGCAAAGCTGCCGATAAAGGCCACGCCGATGCAGCGGAGATGATAAAACAGTTGGAAAAACCTACCCAAACGGATAATTTTGAAACTTCCGCTGCATACGTTAAGAAGAATATTCCGTTTCCGATGACTATCGTCAGCATCATTCTTCTTGCTATTTTGTGTATTTTTTTACTATTTCCAATAATAAATCCATTAATAGATACTCGCTTAACAATTACATTTGCTGCAAATAAGGCAACGGAGGGGAAAGCGCCTCATCGACTAAAAGCACAGATGTATAAAAGTGTTATTATTCCCGATGCACAGCGCCTTCGCAAAGACGGGTATATATTTTATGGATGGAATACGGAACCGGACGGAAGCGGTTTCTGTTATAAACCGAGCGAAGCCTACTCCTTTGGAAAAAGCGTAACATTGTACGCGCAATGGGGGCAGGAAAAATTTGTACATACTCAAGCACTGTCATTGCGTAAAGAGCCTTCAACCGATGCTAAAATTATTGCTACGCTATCGCAAGATATGAAAATTATTATCTTCCCTGATAGTAAGCGCGATGAAACCAAGTCTTGGGTAAAAGCCGAATGGAACGATACAATAGGATATGTAAACGATACCTATTTGCGGGATTTTAAAATAATCGAAATATTACTAGGGTATACTTCTGCAAGAAGCGGAAAGCTCACGCAACTTTCTACTAAATCCGGCTTAAAAGCTCGAGATATCCGTTTGTTAACTGTGCAGGCGAGAATCGAAAGTTTTGTTGATGATATGCTTGCCGGCTTTAAAATAAAAATTATTAATCCATATAATGAAACCGTTTATTCGTCTTCTTCCGGTTATACGTATACTGCAGAACAAATTATCCATAAAAATGATGATTTATATAATCTTGATAGCTGGGGTAATCCATACGGCGGTTATTACTATTTCGGTAAATGGAGTGTAGAAATCTGGTATGCCAATCCGTTAAATCCGTCAAATACCAATGCCTGTATAGCTAGTAAATCTTTTCGTTTGTATTAATGTACAGTGGAATACAATGAAAGCACCTACCAGCGCAATTGCGCAAAGATGGGATCATGGTCGGAGACTCTGTTTTGCGGCGGCATTTCAGCATTGATGTGCAGCACATCGGCAGCAATAATGTTTACATTATCCGTTACGAGCATATTATCAAGCGTTTGCGCATGTCCGTCATACACATAGGTATAGCGGTCATTTTCAGGGAGCGTTTCAATGACGTTTTTCATACCGGCGTTTTTGAACACTGCAACTGTTTTAGAGAACCAAAAATCATTATAGTCTCCGGCTGATATGATAACCGCATCGGGTCGGACTGCCGTAATACTGCGGATGAAAGCAGCTACGGTTTCCGCTTGCCGGTGCCGTGCCGTTTCGCTGCTGCGGATAACCGGCTGCTTCCGTCCCCATATTTTCCCGTCGCCCCGTTTTGATGTAAAGTGGTTATTGATAACAAAAAAATCCTTTCCGCCGTTTATACCGTTTTTAAACCGAAAATGCGCTACCAGCGGCTTACGGGTATGTTTAAACGCAGGTTCTTTTAAGCCTATCCGCGCAGGATTTTGTATAAGGTGTAAACCGCCGGCTTCTATTTCAGCCGTAGTGTCCGCCCTCGTATTGGTATAATCTCCATCACGGTCGGGAACCGGTTCAAGCCGGTCGCTGCGGTACAGATAGGCGCAGCGGATATTCGCTCCGGGAGCTCCGCCGTCCATACCGTCTGCTGGATTAACGGAGAGCGCTTCATAACGGATTTCTCCGTGCCGTTTTTCAGCCGCAGCGGTTAACAGTTCTAACGTTTGCCGGGCGGTTACCACGCCATCACCGCTTTTTGTACCGCTATCGTCCTGCACCTCTCCAAGACAGATCAGATCGGGCGCTTTCAGATAATCGATAAAGTGTTCGGCAAAAATATCCGCCCGCTCTTCGGCGCTCTTTTTGGAACTATGCGACTTTTTGGTATTCCCTTTTGAAAAGTTTTCAAGATTGTATGCGGCGATGTTCAAAGCAGCGGTATCAAATGTGACGGTTGATGTTTCAGGCTGCAGCGTGCTGCGGATGAGGGGCGGCAGCGGCTCGGTAAGTTCAATCCGGTAATTTCCAAATGCATAGCCGAGAACGCCTATTACCGAACCGCGGTAGGCATCCCCGATAAACGGCGCAGGCTCGATAATTCCCGCTTGGGAAGCATCGGCAAAGCATTTACCCGGCGTAAGGCACAGGCAGGCAGTGCTTTGGTAGCTGTTATACATCATGCCGCCCCGTACTGAAAAACCTGCTGCATCGGGAGGAGCAATATAGTACGTTCCTTTATAGGGAGCTGCAACAATGTGCGGATCTTGTACGCACACCCGCATTCCTTCAAGACTTTCGTAAAAATCCACCGCTTCGGTTTCAGGATTGAGCGTTTTCATATCATCGATGAATACCGGTTTTTCAAACTGTGCAGCATGTAGTTGAACCGGCGCCGGAAGTTCATGTCCTGAGGACAGTATGTGTACTGCGAACGGCGTAATCTGCGTTACCGAAAGGTCTTCCGCAGGAGCTTTTTTCGGTTTATAGGCAAACTCTTTCACTGTGCCGCTCACAGCGACATAATCCTTAATTGCAATTCCGGCGGGGAAGGATGCTGTTCCGCAGTATACGTACAGCGCATCGGAGGTTATGGCATCGCCGTCTCCGGCCGCATCCTGAAAATAGAAACCGTTGGGCTTGCCTTTCGCGTATGTTATTGCCGTTATAACACCCTCTACCCCTTTTACCGTCTTGTTTTTCAAAGGTGATTCATGCGAGCTGCCCTGTATATCAAAAATACGCGGAACACCGTAGCGGGCATAGAGCGTTAAATCGTGTTCTACCGGATCCGTAAAACGGTACCGGTTCCGGCCGTCCGCATCAACCGACCAATAGAGAACCGAGGTTGTTCCGTCAGCCTCTGTTTGGAAAGCGGAAACGGCAGGCCGTGCCGCTATTTTTCCGGCTTCAAGTCTTTGATCAAGCGGCTGTTTATCAATAACGCCGTTCGGATGAAATGTAACCGTATACCGATTTACCGAAGACGGCCCTGAGGCGGCAGGTTCTTTTACACATGCGGAAAGCCCTGCGAAGAATAAGATAACAATGCAATATGTTCTGATTTTTTTCATTCTTTAAAAGGAATTACGGGAAAGAGGACTGCCGATCCATACACCCTCCGCTCCGAGATAGTCTTTCTTTTTTCCTTCGATAAGAAACTGTACCGATTTTACCGTTGGAAATTCGCTGACCGTAAAAACAATTTGAGCGAGTTGAGCGAGCGCACCTTCAATACCGTACTGATTGAACTGAAATTCTTCGCTGATACTGATAAAGGCAACGCCGTCTTTTACCCATGCGGAACGGAGTTTTGTATCGGGCGGGATCAGCGAACGTAATCCTTGATTTGCTTCTTTTGCGGTAGGAGCATTAAACAGTGCTTCAAGGGCATCGCTCATAGGCGAATCCGATTTCGGGAGCATCCGTTCGCACTTCTGTCTGCTTATTCTTCCGTCATCGTCTATTTTAATAAAATAAACGGCGGTATTCCGCATTGCGGGCTGGTTTTCGCTTTCTTGTATACCGGTTGCGGACTGCTGTAACGGTTTTACCGTTCCCTGCTCAGGCTGCAACGCAGCGGCAGCTAACGCGGTATCATTTTTAACCGGTTCTTTTACCGCTGAACCGTCCGGCGGGTTTGCAGGAGCTGCTGTAGAAACCGCGCCACCTATATCCGTATTATTTCCGTTTTGACCGTCGGATGGCCTTTCCGCCGTATTTTGTACTTGCAGTTCCGGCAGCGCATCGGTTTTACCGGTTTTCTCGGCAATGGTTGAATTCTCTTTAAATAGTATATTCTTTGCGCGTGTCTTTTCC
>CAJPOL010000099.1 GCA_905372265.1 uncultured Treponema sp.
CAATCGATAGCACCATATAAATCACCGAAAAAATTCCAATGTTTACTAAGTCTTTTGTCTTTAACTTTGTTTCAGTCATTTGAATACCTCCAAACTCATGCGTTGCGCTTTGTAATATTTTTTTAATCGTGATCTCACTAATATTCACTTTATTTTAAGATAACAGTGTTCGCTATAAGTTAGCATGGTCTAACTATATACGTCAAGAGGCAATTTTTTCTTTACGATCTTTGCTAAAAGAGAATGTATCGGAGTCAAATTAGATATTCATACAACAAAAAGCAGTATTTTTACAATTTTGCTAGAAATACATCTAATGTCTTCTTGATGCTTCGTTTGTTTACGGCCAACACGGATTTACCGTCTTTATCCGTTTTTAAAATCATATTTGCATTGAATAAGTAATTTAAATGATAGGACACGGTGGCCGTTGTCAGCGATAGGGCTTCTGCCAGTTCTTTATTTGTGCCTAATCCTTTTCCGATCAGTTCCAATATCTGAAACCGCGTAGCGTCTCCTAAATTTTTAAAAAAGAATACCATTTCTTTGCGGCTGTCCATCCCGCTTTGCCTGAGCTTCATCAACCCTTTTTCCAAATGAAGCCCTTGAATATAAGCCGTTTGCTGCACGCTCCCTGCTTAAAACCGAAACTGACAAGCGGCGTCGCTCCGGCCGAAATACATAAATACTGCGCCTCCGAAAGCGCGTCTTTCATATCGTCATGCTCATCGTATATGCCCTTCCACATATCGGAGATAACGGTATATCCGTGTTTTATGAGCCTTTTTTGCAGGTCAGGTCCGTACGCCTTCACTTCCTCGCGGTATAAAGCGTATTCTTCTAAAAACAGAGGCAGAAATGCTTTCATTAATGCAATAATTGTATGTGCATATTTGGTTGTTCTCCGATATAGGGGTAGATTATAAGGCATCTTGCAAAAAAGTCGAGCGCAACCACACATCTGAGGTATTCGGACGATGCTCACATTGTAATCTTGAACAGATACATCGATCATATATGGGCATCGTAAAGATATCCGGCCGGCGATTGTTAAAAAAGCAGAGACAGAACCGAAAATTACGTGCGGATTTTTGTTAAATCTTCGCCCGAATCGGGGAATACCATGTAGTCCTCAAAAGCAAGGTGGACGGTCTCGCCTGTTTTGAATGTGTTATACGTCGATGCCCGCGCCGTAACCCGCAGGATGGTAGGCCCGACAGCAATCCGCACGTCATTAATATCGCCGAGGTAAAATTGAGACACGATTGTGCCTTCTATATGCTGCGGCGTATCTGAGAATATAATCCGTTCGGGACGCACCGCAACCGTAACCTTTCCGGTCTCATTGTTTTTGCACGGTATTGTTTGGGTCGTTCCATCGATTGTAATCCGGCCGTTTTCTGCAAAACCGCCAAGAAAGTCAACCCGTCCGATAAAATTCGCCACGAATTGATTTTTCGGATTATTGTACATTTCAATCGGAGATCCTGTTTGCTGAACGCTTCCTTGGTTGATAAGCACAATACGATCGCTCATAGTCATCGCTTCAATTTGGTCGTGAGTAACATACACAACGGTAATTTTCAGCTTTTGAGTGATTTCTTTTATTTCGTACCGCATCTCTTCACGCAGTTTTGCATCAAGATTGGACAGCGGTTCATCCAGCAAGAGAATTTCAGGTTCCGCAACAAGCGCCCGCCCGAGTGCGACACGCTGCTGCTGCCCGCCTGAAAGCTGTGACGGCAGTCTATCCGCATACTGACTTAAATGCACGGTTTTGAGGATAGCCTCTCCGCGCGCCCGCATCTCTTCTTTTGACATCTTCATCAATTTAAGCGGATAGACCGTATTATCAAACACTGTCATATGAGGCCACACGGCATAAGATTGAAAAACCATGCCGATTTTTCGTTTTTCAGGCGGTACAAACGAATGAGCGCCGGAAACGAGCGTGTCTCCAATGTATATCTCGCCGGTGGTCGGCTTTTCAAAACCGGCAATAAGCCTGAGCATTGTCGTTTTTCCGCAGCCGGAGGGCCCGAGCAGTGTAACGAACTCCCCGTCTGCAAAAGTATCATTCATTGCATGCAGCACTTCTATATTATCAAAAGCCTTTGTGATATTGGAAATAGTAACTGACGCCATACGGCATCCTCCTTATTAATGAGCTCACTGAGCGGGTTTTATATTGAAATTTTTCCCTTAGTCAGTTTATTCAAAATAAAATTCAATATAATAACGAAGAATAAAATCGCTGTTGCTAATGCGCTTGCGACCTGTAAACTATCGGTTGTCTGGTAGTAGTATAAGTCATACCCGATTGTTTTGGTTTTTGCCGAGTAAAGAAGATTCGACATAGTCAGTTCATAGAAGCTCGGCATAAAGATAAGAAAAAATCCGGCAACGACACTTGCGCCGATAAGCGGGATGCTGACATCTTTCAGCATCCGCAACCATCCGGCTCCCGATATCTGCGCCGCCTCTTCCAAAGAACTGTGTACCTGTCCCATTGCCGAAACAACAGGCCTCATTCCCATCAGCATGTACTTTATCATATAGGCAATGATCATAATGGAGAGGGTATTGTAGATATTGATACCGAATTTTCCGCTCATCGTAATAATCAGTGCAAGTGCAATAACGACGCTCGGTGTTCCTGATCCGATAGTGATCAGAAAGTCGGGGATGCGCCGGCCTTTTACGCGGGTGCGTTCAAGTAAATAGGCCATCGTGCAGGATATGATCATACCGGCCGACGCTGCCGTAAAGGCAGAAACAAAGCTGTTTTTCATTGATTGCAGAATTGACGCGCGGTGGAAAATTTTGCTCCATGCTTTTAACGACATATTAGAGAATGTGAACGGCTTTCCCATGTTAACGGTTACCGACGTTGCCATAACCGATGCGAAAGGGATAATAATAACGATAACGGTGAATAATATGACAAAACAGGTCAACGGTATGCGCCATCGGCCAAGGTCAATGATGACGGGGCGGGTTGATTTCCCGCTCATGGTGATGTACTGCTTACCCCGCAAAAGAAAGGTTGAACAATACAATATAACGTTTGCAATCACCATTAAGAATACCGCAAGTGTTGTCGCATCGGTTAGACCGCGTTCGGTTCCGAGGTGTACGAAATCAATAATTCTGGTTGTCGCGGTATAAATATGCCCCGGCGCTCCGACAATGGCGGGAATACCGAATGCGGAAGCTGCGGCGATAAAAACCAACAGCGCTGCGGCAATAATGCTCGGCATCATCATCGGAACGGTAATTGTCCGTAAGATGTGCAGCGGGCTTGCTCCCGATATCCGCGCCGCTTCTTCCAACGACGGATCCATTTTTTCCATAGCGCGCGAAATCGTGATAAACGCATACGGATAATAAAAACAACTCAGCACCCAAATAACGCCTCCCATTGAATAAATATTGAAAGGCGCCGCTTGTAAATTGAAGATTCCTTTTAACAGCGTGTTGATGATCCCTGCATTCGGATTGAGCAGACGTGCCCATGCCATTGCACCGACATAGGGCGGAACCATATAACTGATGACAAAAAGCGTACGGAAAAGTTTTTTCCCGTAGAGATTGGTACGCCCGACCAAAAATGCAAACGGAAAAGCAATCGCTACACCCAGTATAGTAGTGCAGCTTGCGGTAATGAGCGTATTAAAAACCGCGCT
Source organism: uncultured Treponema sp. (assembly GCA_905372265.1). GTDB lineage: Bacteria > Spirochaetota > Spirochaetia > Treponematales > Treponemataceae > Treponema. The sequence goes on from CAJPOL010000099.1 coordinate 3,687, forward strand.
TCTATTCAGATCATAACCGTATACCCGTTTAAACGCTTCCAACGAAAAAGAACCTTCGGGAAAAAACGCTTTGATGACCAAATAAAGAAGCGGAAAAACTTCAAAAACAATCAGAAAAAGGACAATGAGAAAGATAACAATCCATTTTATATCAAAATATACTTTACGCATAATCTCTCGATAAACTCACATTGATGCCGATTAATCCATAACGGAACCGGACGGGACTGTCCAAAAACTAAAGTTTTTGGACAGTTTCTTTGATTCGTGCGGAGGGTTTAATACCCCGACGCTTGCGTCGTAACGAAGGGTATTAAAGCCGACTGCAACCACCTTATGAGAACAACATACCCCGACGCTCGCGTCGGGGTTGTTGATTTTATCTGCAGGAAAACCGGTTGGCGCATGCAGCTGTCGCACGGATGGCTATTTTGCCGCCCGTACAATGTAGTTTTCAAACATCCGGCGTAATTCGTCCCTATTCTTATAGCTTTTTACCCAATCAATAGGAAGCGTATTCAGCAGTATCTTCGATGTGGAGCGCGCATCAAAGGGATATTTTTCGGGATTTTTTAAGACCGAATGCATCCATCCGTCAACAATTGCTTTTTGTCCTTCAGGCGAAAGGAACCAGTCAGTGATAGCTTCACATGCTTTTACGTTGTTGTGTGCGGACTGCTCGCCTTTAATCGTCATAATCGTGCTGGGAATCGCTATTGTGCCGTCATCAGGATAAATGACTTCAAGGGTTGACTGCTCTTCTTCCCGTTTTTTTAGAATGGATTCTTCCAAAATCATGATCTGGTCATATTCGCCGCTTTCCAGCTTGCTGACCGCCGCGGATCCTGATTCAACGGCAATCTGCTGTCCCTGTAATTGCTGAAAAAATGTTTCGCCGTATGCATCATAAAAAGCGGAAACCGCTGCAAGGGCAGTGCCTGATTTAAGCGGGTCAGGCATGGAAATACGCCCCTTTAACGTTTCTTTCTCCGCAAATTCTTTAAACGTCCGCGCAACATTTTCCTTTGCCGTTTTTTCGGGGTTGTATGCCAAAATCATGTTCAGCATACGTACAGGATACCAATAGCCTTCTTCATCATAGGGAAGCGCCACATTCTGAGCATTTTTAGAAAGATACGGGTGCAATAGCCCTAATTCCTTTAACTCAAGCGAATATGACGGTTCGGCAACCATCAGCATATCGCAGCCGAGTTTACCCGATGCCCGTTCCGCTGCAATTTTCGATTGAAGCGTACCGGTTCCGCCCTGGAAAAACTCAATTTCAACTTGAGGAAATTTTACGCTTATTTCCTTTTTTACATTATCGATAATATCCTCATACATTGAGGTATAGATGAGCACGGAACCGCTTACCGCTGATTCATCGGAGCTTTGTTGCGCTGCTTTTTGGCCGTTACAGCCGGCGAATACGAGCGCAAAGACTGTAATCATCAATAAGAGTGATTTGATTTTCATTCATTCCTCCATAGGAAAAATCAGCCGCCCAATAAGAGCCGGCCGGTTTTTTAAAGACGCTCCATCATAGTGCAAAAGAAAACCGCTGTCAACGTAAACATCCGGACGTCCCAGGGCATCAGCATGAAAAAAAATCTTGAGAGATAACAGCGAAACAGGAGGTTTTCTAATAGAGCCTGTGCGGATTTTTGAATGCTTATTAGGACAGAGAAATTCAAAAATCCGCACTTTTCTAATAAGGACAGGGATTCAGCTGTGAAAAAAACAACGAAAGACCGGAATATATCAGAAAAGCGTGAAAAAAGAGGGTTGTGAATGGCCTTTGAGCGAAGCGAAAGTGCCTGAACGCCCTCTTTTTTCACGCGTGCTGTCACATAAAACGATGTTTTTCTTTTATTTTGC
>CAJPOL010000100.1 GCA_905372265.1 uncultured Treponema sp.
ACCTCGTACTCAATGGCTACGAAGTTGCTTCCGGCTCAATCAGAATCCACAATCCTGAGCTGCAAAAACGCATATTCAACATTGTCGGCTTTAACCCCGCCGATGCGGAAAAGAAGTTCGGTTTTTTAACGGAAGCGTTCAAATACGGAGCGCCGCCCCACGGAGGTATCGCACCCGGTCTTGACCGCATCGTGATGCTGATGGCGGGCGAAACTTCGATTAAAGAAGTAATCGCTTTCCCCAAGAATACCTTTGCTGTCAGCCCGATGGACGAAAGCCCCAGCGAAGTTGACGAAAAGCAGCTTGCCGAACTGCATTTGAGCATTCGGGAATAAGCAGTGGACAGAGAAGCGCTTGAATTCCGTGCGGCTTGTTTGCAGGCGGCACGGAATTTTTTTATCGGCCGCGGCTATTTGGAGCTGGACACTCCGGCGCTTTCGCCGGCGCTCATCCCCGAAAGCTGCCTCGAAGTGTTCCGCACGGAATACCTCAAACCCTTTAAAACCGGCGAAGAAGCAGCAATCCCGCTCTTTCTTGTCCCCTCCCCGGAAGTATTCATCAAGCCGGTTATTGCCGCGCACGGCCGCTCGGTGTTTCAGCTTTCCAAATGTTACCGCAACTGCGAATCCGTCGGGCATATTCACAACCCCGAATTTACCATGCTGGAATACTACACCATGCAGGCGGATTACCGCGATTCCATCAAGATCACCGAAGATTTTCTACAGACTATGGCACAGGCAGTTGCGGGGCTGCCGCTTGCCGATCCCGAATTGGGTGCGGTGCTTTCCAAACCGTTTTTACCGCTGACCATGGATGAAGCCTTTACACGTTACGCAGGTTTTTCCCTCGCCGAAGCGGAAACACCGGAGCTTGCTTTCCATGCGGAACGGCTCGGGCTGGGCGGCAGGACGCAGTATGAAAGCTGGGCGTGGGATGATTTATACGAGCTGTTCTTGGTGCACTGCATAGAGCCGCAGCTTCCGTCCGATGTGCCGGTCGCACTGCTGGACTATCCCGCGCGGGTACCTTGCCTTGCACAGGAACGGACGGAACGGCGTACCGCCGCAACCGGACGCAAGTATATATGGAAGACAAAAGAGCGGTGGGAAGTGTATGTGCGCGGGGTGGAGCTGGCAAACTGCTATACAGAAGCGCGGGACGCAGAAGAAATCAACCGTTCATTTGCGGACGAGGCTGCAATTAAAAACGCAGCGGCACGGGTACCGCATCCCGTACCGCACAACTTCGGCGAAATATGCGCCCGTATGCCGCCCTGTTCGGGCGTTGCGATGGGCTTTGACCGCCTCATCATGCTGCTCGGCGGCAAGAAAACACTCGAACCGTTTTTATACGGTTCGATGCCGGGTACTGTTCATTTAAAATAGCTTGCGACTATACACTGATAGGAGAACAGTAGGAGAACACAATGAATAACTACTTCGATCTTACGGAAACGCTTTTCGATATAACGGAACGTTATCCTGAAACCATCCGCTATTTTGAAGAAAAAGGCTTTACGGCTCTCGCTAATCCGTTTATGCGGAAAACAATGGGCGGTAAAATCTCTCTTGAAAAAGCATTTTTATCGAAAAAACTTGACAGTGCGCTCTGCGAAAAAGAACTGATCGCTATTATAGAACAAAGCAGCGCTTATCATACCGCCTCTCTTGATGGAGCGTCCCATCCTGCAGCCGAAGGAAACGGCACCCGTATGCAAAGGATTCGAATCGAGGGCGTACTCCCCTGCCCGATCAGGCTTCCGCTATTGGAACGCTTTGAAGCCTTTTATGCCGCTTATATTCACGAACATAAACAGGCGCTTGAAAAAGGCACGTATACAATAAGTTATGATCTTCAATCTGCGAATCTCGGTGTCGAGAAAATAGCAGCGCAAGCAAAAACCGGAAAAAAAGAACACTTGCCGGATATCATCCTTTCCGCCGGTTTTGATTTCTTCTTTGACAAGAAGCTCATGGGCTCATTCATCGAACGCGGCGATTTTCATTGTTCCATCGAAACTATGAATACGGATTTTTGCAATGACTCTATCGATCTCCGCGATCCTCAAAAAAACTATGCCATTATCGGTGTTGTCCCTGCCGTTATGGTCGTAAATACGGCTATTTTACAGGGCAGGAAAATTCCTGAAACATGGGAAGAGGCGCTGTCGCCCGCATTTGAACACTCCGTTGCTGTCCCGTTTTCCGATCTTGATCTTTTCAACTCCGTCGTCTTAACAATTTATTCCCGTTTCGGTGAAGCCGGAATAGAGAAGCTCAAGAAAGCATGCAGCAGCTCTTTGCATCCTGCTCAAATGGTGAAAGCCGGGACACAGCATCAAACGGCACAGCCTGCAATCAGTATCAGTCCTTATTTTTTCTCAAAGATGATCCGCGATAATTCGCCGCTTAAAGCCGTGTGGCCGCGCGATGGAGCAATCATCGCACCGATTTTTATGCTCGTTAAAAAAGAGACTGAAAGCCTGACTAAGCCGTTTGCGGATTTTTTTCTTTCCGAGGCAACGGGAACAATTTTTGCTCAAAGCGGCTTTTTCCCGTCCACGAACCCGTCCGTTGACAATCGGCTGGATTCCGGAAAAAAATTCTTGTGGGCCGGTTGGGATTTTATCTACCGGAATGATATCGGCAGTCTTCTGCAAAGAATCAGAGCGGATTTTAGCGGAACTGTTTTGTAAGCGACAGCTCTGACGCAGAGTGCAGGGGAATTAACCGCTCCGCACGAATAACCTGCACCCTTATGCTCTTTCAGCGCCGAATGGCTTGCACATTCTTTTCTTAGATTATAAAATACCGCCCATGCGCGCGACAAAAGCAATTATTCATCTTGATAACTTACAATATAATATACAACAGATACGGCAGCGGCTGGATGTCCGGACAAAGATATGCTTACCGGTTAAAGCGGATGCCTACGGACACGGTGCAGTACGGACAGCTATTGCCGCTATCCGTGCAGGGGTTTCATATCTCGCGGTAGCCTCAGTACAGGAAGGCATTGAATTACGGGAAGCCGGTATCGTTGCACCGATTATCTCCCTCAGCCTGCCGATTTTGGAAGAAATAGACTCAATCATTGAATATGATATTGAACCATTGGTCATCGATGAAGCCTTTATCAACGAGTTAAACCGCACTGCCGGAAGCCGAAAAAAGACGGTTGCCGTCCATCTCAAAATCGATACCGGTATGAGCAGAATCGGATGTGAACCCTCCGAAGCTGTTAAACTTGCAACACAGATTGTCCGATCCGCGCACTTGCGGCTGCAAGGGGTTGCCACTCATTTTGCTGTTGCCGATTCAGAGGCGGAAGATGACCGCTCGTTTACTAAAACACAGCTTGAACGTTTTACCGCTGCTGTTGATGCAATCAAAAAAACAGGCATCGCCATACCGCTCGTACACGCAGCAAACTCAGGTGCAGTACAAGGTTTTGCTGAAGCGCAATGCTCCATGGTACGCCCCGGCCTATTGGCTTACGGGTATCAGCCGATACCGGAAGCGACCTCAGCCATTCCGGTAAAGCCTGTAATGGAATTGGTAACGCAGGTCGTGCTGATTAAACGGATCCGCGCGGGCACGAGCGTTTCATACGGCAGAAATTGGACTGCGCAAGAAGATACGTATATTGCGACCCTGCCTATCGGCTATGCGGATGGGCTGCGGCGATCGCTTTCACCGGGTCTCAAGGTACGGATCGGAAAAGAATTTTTTCCGATTGTCGGAAGGATTTGTATGGATCAGTGTATGATCGATGTCGGCGCCCATCCGTGGGTACAGCGATGGGATGAGGTTTGTATTTTCGGACCGGATCCGGACGGCAACAACGCCCAAACATTAGCCGATATTGCCGGTACTATTCCGTATGAGATTACCTGCGGCATACATAAACGGGTTCCGCGTCTTTTTATACACGAAATGGAGGCTTGATGGAAAGCCGATTTTTACCTTTTCACGGCTTTTAAAGCTCACTATGCAACAGCAGCAGCATTTTTTTAACCTACCGTACCCTGTCACTACGGACAGGGCATAAACATCTTCCTTGTACAGTTTTTAAACTTGTGATATGATACCGCACTATTATGGACAGTGCTGATCATGAATTACAGGAGGCCTTTTCAGACCTCATTTTATCTGCATCAGGATGGCGAAAAATTTTTGCGCAATCGGGGCGCGAATCTGACGGAGGACACGCGGTTTCCCCTGCCGATTGTGCTATTGCCTTTTTAGCAGCCCGTTCTTTTACGGAATTTTTACAAGCGGAATACCCTGCAATACAAACCATTGTCGTCGGAAGGGATAGCCGCCCAACCGGCCCCGTGCTGATAAAAGAAGCCCTACAGGCATTCACGGAACCGGCATGTACACTCACAGTACAATCAATCGGTATATGCGCCGCTCCGGAAATTATGGCCTATGCACGATCAATTGGAGCTGCCTTTATGTATATCTCGGCAAGTCATAACCCGATCGGACATAACGGTATAAAGTTCGGGCTTAACACCGGCGGAGTATTAAACGGCATACAATCGGCACGGCTTATCGCATTATTTACTGATGCGTGCAGTACAGCTATCCACGATGGAACGGACGGCCTACGGCTCTCTCTTGACGAAGCAAAATATCGAACAATATGCGAAAACGAGGCGGCGCGGAAGCAAGATGCGCTTGCTGCATACCATGCATTTCTCAGGGAAGTCATTGCGGCTTCTGCCGAGCAGCATATACAGGAACAGTTTTTTGCCGGTATACGGGCGGAATGCGCCGCTTTCGCCGAGAAAGACAGCCCTTTCACGCTTATTGCCGATTTTAACGGAAGCGCCCGCGCAGCCTCCATTGACCGTGTGTTTTTTGAAACACTGGGAATGCAGCTCATCGGCTTATCGGAAAAGGCAGGGGATATAAAACACGGTATCGTTCCTGAAGGAGATAATCTTCAAACCTGTGTCGAAGCGCTAACCGAAATCCACCGAAAAACGCCGGAACAAGCCAAGCATACGCTTTTCGGATACATGCCCGACTGCGACGGAGACCGAGGTATCATCATTTATTGGGATGAAGCGGAACAAAAAGCGTTACCGCTTGATGCACAAGAAGTGTTTGCACTTTCAGTCATGGCGGAGTTAAGTTATCTTCACTATGCGGGAAAGACAGCAAAACCTCTTGCAGTCGCGGTAAACGGCCCGACCTCATTACGAATCAATACTATTGCCGCAGCATTGGAAGCGGAAGTGTTTTACTCGGAAGTCGGAGAAGCAAATACCGTCAACCGCGCTGCCGATTTACGCCGCTACGGATATGAGGTGCGTATCCTTGGCGAAGGATCAAACGGCGGAAATATCACTCATCCTGCAGCAGTGCGGGATCCGCTTAATACATTATTCGCTATTATTAAAACGCTTCTGATAAAAGACAAGGGTTCACAGCCCTGCCCTTTCAGGATTTGGTGCGAAAAATCCGGACAAATGGATAAATACCTG
>CAJPOL010000101.1 GCA_905372265.1 uncultured Treponema sp.
GTACTGGATCGCACGGGAAGCGACCGGCAGCGTACGGGACTGCTATACGCTTTTCGATCAGGTAGCGGCCTTTTCGGACGGACACATCACATTTGAAAAGATCCAAACGACGCTCGGCTTGACCGGCATCGATTCAATCGGCGCTTTACTGAGCGCCTGTGTGCAAAAAGATGCGAAAACAGCGCTGCTTTCCCTTGACACTATTCTGCAAAACGGCGTTTCAACGGAGCAATTTGCCGTTGATTGCACTAATTACATTCGAAGCCTGCTGCTCCTGCAGCAGGGAATTACAAAAGAATCGCTGATAGGCCAGCGGGCAGATAGGTTCCCGCAGCAGATTGTGCAAGGATGGAATACGGCTCAGCTGGAGCGGGCGCTCTCATTGCTGTTACAGCTGTTTAGAGACATGCGGTTTTCGCTCAATCCCCGCTATGAACTTGAGCTTGTTGTTTCACGCTTTGCGTGGCTTTCCGACTATGTTTCTCCGCAAGAGCTGAAAGCGGCCTTTGATGCGGCGCAGCAGCTGCTTACCGGAGGAACAGCATCCGTTTCCGCTGCGCATACGCCGCAAAGAGCGACGCTGCAGAAAGCGGAAAAAGGCGGGGCTGCCTCCCCTTTTGCTGAAACCGGCGGTTTTTCACCACCGAGAACTGCCGGTGTTCCCCATACTGCCGGTACGGCTTTCACCTCTGAAGCGAAAGACAAAGAGCCGCTGCCGCAACAGCATCAGGCATACGGAGAAGCGGCCGGTTCTCTCGATTCCATCGATGCATTAAAAGAAGAGCTCATCCGGCAATTACGGACTGAACACAGCATGACGGCTATTGCATTGGAAAAGACGCTTTATTGGCGGGAAGAAAGCGGCTGTTTGCACATTTCGGTACGGACACCGTTCGAAGTACAGCTGCTCCAAAAAGAACGCGTACTTCTCAGCCAAAAAGCCTCCGCGCTGTATGTCCGGCCGCTTAAAGTGCAAATTAACCTTGCAGAAGACGAAATGCAGAAACCGAAGGTTCCCGCCGTACCGGATCGGGTAGAAATGGTACGCCGCAACTTAAAAGGTTCTATTGTCGATGTACAAAAAAAAGCGCAAAGTTTTGAACCGGAGGAAGAATAATGACTATCAATCCCTTTGAATTGATGAAAAATGCAAAAGAGCTGCAAGCCCAGTTCGGCAAACTACAGGAAGAGATGGAAACGATACAGGTAGAGGGCATTTCCGGCGGCGGCCTTGTCAAAGTAACGCTGAACGGAAAATTCAGCATGGTAAAACTCGAACTGGATCCTATCGCAGTGGATAATCGGGATATTCCGATGCTGCAAGACCTTATCCGTTCAGCCCATACCGATGCGATAGAAAAAGTGAAAGAGGCCTTAAAAGAAAGGATGGGGCCGCTTGCTGCGCTGGGTGAAGGGTTATCGTTTTCATGAACGCATTAGACGATCTTATCGACCATTTTTGCAGGCTTCCCGGAATCGGCAAAAAAAGCGCCGCCCGCCTTGCCTATCATATCCTCAAGCAGGATCGCCGACAGGCGCTTAAACTTGCGGACAGTTTACGGGCGCTGCACGAGAACATCCGTCCCTGCCCGATTTGCGGCGCTTTTACCGATCAATCGATATGCAGCATTTGCAGCGATTCTTCGCGGGATACCGCTTGTATTTGCGTTGTCGAACAGCCGCAAGATGTGTATACGCTGATGAGCCTCAGCGAGTACCATGGACTGTTCCATGTGCTCAACGGAGTAATCGCCCCGCTTGAGGGTATCGGTCCTGAACAGCTCCGCATAGCCGACCTGATTAAGCGGATCGATGGAACGGGCGTTACGGAGGTCATCCTTGCAACGAACCCGACCATTGAAGGAGATACGACAGCCCTCTATATTCAAAAAGTACTGCATGATTTTCCAATCGAAGTTACCCGCCTTGCCTCCGGTTTGCCTGTCGGCGGCGACCTTGAATACACGGACAAATTGACACTGATGCGCAGTTTTAGAGGACGGACAAAAATTTAAGACAGCAGGCTGTATGCTTTTAAGCTCGTTGTGCAGCCGCCCTATTTCTGCTCAGGATAAAAAGGATCAGAACGTATGGAAAAGTTTATACGGTTAAAACTTAAAACGCAGTTTCAAATGGTAATTGCCGTGATGTTCCTTTTTCTTACTGTCAACGGTGTAGTGATTATGCTGCTTATGAAAAATCTTGTCCTACAAAACATCGTATCGTATACCCATATATCCGACCGGTTTACAGCGTATATGGAAAACTATTTCAGCAAAGCAAGCTATATTTTCGACGTATTGCAAGCGGATGATGATGTCATGCTCCTATTGAAGGAGCCCTATACGGCGGAGATGCCGCTCCTTTTAAAAAAAATAGATACTACACTACAATCGCTTAAAATCGCCATTCCCGAAGTGGCGGATATTGTGATCACCTACAGCAATCTTACGATAACCTCAAAGATTGACTACGATACCATCCTCACAGCGTTAGAGCCGATGCAGCATAGCGGCAGTGCACAGAGCCTTGGAATCTATACAACGCAGTGGCTGCACTCGCTCGAAAGAAACGGCCGGTATGCTTTTTTGGGAAAGAGATTGTATGTTTCAGGCACGCCCTCATACGGAACCTTGCTGGTTGTATTCGATTTGCATCGGTCGATCTCCGATTTTATGTACCAAGACGGTAATACGGCAGGTTTCATGATAACCGATGGGCAGGGAGAACGCTATACATTGAACTTGACCGGCGCAGAGGCGGATGCCATTGCCCAATCGTGCCGGAAAGATAACGGTTTCAGCTTGGATAAAAAGCGGAAGCCGCTTGAAGTGGCAGGTTTTTTCTTATTTCCCGCTTATGTTCCCGAACTTGACTATCATATTGTCGCTGCCCTTCATAATAATGTCTTTCAGCAAAGTTTCCTAAAAACCGCAGCCATTATGCTTCTCTTGTTATTTATCATACTGCTTGCCGGTATGAGCTTTGTCGGGGGGATTTTCCGCAATATTTTAAAGCCGGTACGGATATTGTCCAATTATTTGAACGACGTACGCCAATCAACGATTACACTGAATTCACAACAGCTTTCATTGACCGGTTTTAAAGAAATGGAAGAAGTCAGCGATTCTTTTAATGCAATGGCGGAAACGCTTGAACAGATGCAGCATAACCTAAACAATACCATCATAAAATTATACGAAAGTAAGTTGGCAAAACGGCAGGCGGAACTCAGTTTTTTGAAGAGTCAGATTAATCCTCATTTTTTAAATAATATTCTGCAGCACATAAAAGATATTGCCATTATGAATCGGGTAGAACAAATCCCTGAAATAAGCGATGCAATGGCGACCTTATTTAATTACAAGCTCTACGGCGCCAATACCGCCTCATTGCAAAAAGAGATAGAAGTGACCCAAGCATACTTGGCTATTCAAACTCTCCGTTTCCCCGGCAAATTTACGGTAGCGTACCATATCCCCGACCAGCTTCGTACTGTTCCTATTATCAAATTAGTCTTGCAGCCGATTGTGGAAAATGCAATTTATCACGGTTTAGAACCGAAAACAGGCGCAGGGCTTATATATATCGGAGTACGGGAAGAAGACGGAATTATCTTTATGACGGTGCAAGATGACGGCATCGGCATCCCCGAAGAGACCTTGGCAAGCATTCATGCACGGATGCATCAATCGGAAATGGAAGAACATGCCGGCGGCACTGAACATATCGGACTTTTGAATGTACACCGCAGAATACGGCTTGCATACGGAGACCGGTACGGTATCGACATTACCAGTGTATCGGGAGAAGGGACAAAAGTTGTTATCTCTCTTCCGCTCCGTCAAACGGAAACAGAGGCATACTATGAAACAGTATAACGTACTGCTGGTAGATGATGAGCAAAGTCATATCGAATCGTTAAAACTGTCCATAAAGTGGGACGTTTTGCATCTGGCGTATGCAGGAAGCGCCCATAACGGTTATGAAGCGTTAACTATTATTGATGATGGGAATATCGATATTGTTATTACTGATATACGGATGCCTGACATGTCGGGGCTTGAGCTGTGCCGCTGTATTACGGAGCTCTATCCGTCGATACAGATCATCATTATCAGCGCGTTTGCCGATTTCCGGTATGCGCAGGAGGCAATCCGCTACCATGTGCTCGGCTACTGCCTTAAACCGGTGCAGTATCAAGATATTCATGCACTCTTAAAAAAAGCCGTCGCAAATATTGTAACCGATAGCGGGCGAAATGATATTTTTGAAGCATTGGAAGAAAACGATTTTGCGGTGATGCAGCGCTTATTGGAAGAAAAAGGGATCACAGACACTGCTTTCTATATTCTGATGTGCGCGGGAGCAAAAAAGGCGCTTCCCTTTTTACAGCATCAACCTTACCTCAAGATGGGAACTGCTCTCTACCTATACTTTTCCGCACAGCCGTTTCGCGCTAAAGAATTGCAAGAAGAGGCTGACCGGTACACCGAACGGATTGGAATCGGCTATCAGACAGCGCCTGTTACCGTTGAAACGTTGAAAGAGAATATCAATACCGTGTTTACCCGTGCCTATCAGTTTTTTATTGCCGGAAAAACACTCGTTTGCGGTACTGCTGTTGATCCTGAACACAGTCATGACTATCTGAAATCCGTTACCGGCGCAATACAAGAGAACAATAAAAAAGGAGTAATAACAGAGCTGAGCCGTTTATTGATGCAGCCTATGCCTCCGCCCGTTACTATTAAGCATGCATTTCAGCTGTACAATACCGTCTCTTCGGGAGCGTTGAGAAAGGCGGAAACCGATGATTTATACATATACAGCATCGGTCAGCTGGTAAGCACGTATGCTTCATTTTCAGATATGGTAGAAGAGCTCATCGACTTGCTGCTTTATAAGGAAACGGACGAAAACACCGTATCATCGAATGCTACCTTTATGAATATCATAAAATATCTCGGCACTTATTTTACTGATGATATTTCTTTAAAAACGATAGCCGATTACCTCAAGATGAATCCCAATTATATCGGCGCATTATTCAAAAGAGAAACCGGCGAGACGTTTACTAACTATTTAACAAAATTAAGAATCGATAGAGCGAAAGAATTACTTTTGACTACCGATATGAGCATCAGCGAAATCTGTACCGCTTCAGGATTCAACGATTATTTTTATTTTATCAAAACGTTTAAGAAAATAACCGGAACGACGCCCGGAAAATTTGAATAAGCACAGGCGATGAATCCTTTGCGGTCTCTGCGGTTAATTAAAATAGAACCGCTAAGGGCGCCAAGAACGCGGAGGTTTTTAGCCGTTTCTGCATCCGTGCTATATAAGAGAAGTATGGAGGCAGAAGATGAATGACACACTTACCCTTAGAAATGATTACCTTTTTAAACGCTTGCTCGGATCGGAAGAGAACAAAGCCTGTTTACAAGACTTACTCGAATGCATTCTTGACATTCCGGCCGGAGCGATTGAC
>CAJPOL010000102.1 GCA_905372265.1 uncultured Treponema sp.
TCCAAAACCGATGCAATCGTTTCTCTTTTTAGGAAAAACACCACCGCAATGACCGTTAAAAATATAAGCCAGAAAAGGCATCCCGCCTGCGTCTTTTTCTTTCTTTTCCCTTTTCCTTTTTTTGCCATAGGCGGGTATGATACGCTACTTTGCCGTTGCGATGCAATAGGCAGCCTTCAATTCAGCAGACAGCAAGCGAGCTCCAGTTCATTACCGCTTTTTTAGTTTCTCTCATTACCTTCCGTTTCAGGACAGCCGCATTCTTCTTGCAGCTCTATTTCTCTGCTGATTTGCTCAAGCTGTGCTGCAATGGTATCGATATTCTCCGCGCAGAGCCGCAGCTTTTCGGTTAATTGCATAGTGTTGCAGTCAATTTCTTTCTTATAGTAAATCTTATGTTCAACGCTTGCCCAAAAATCCATTGCGATCGTACGGAATTGCACTTCAACCTGCATGAATTTCTTTTCTTCGGCAAAAAAAACAGGAATTTCTACGATAAGGTGAAGACTCCGGTACCCGTTCGGCTTGGGATGTTGAATATAATCTTTCCGTTCCCGCAGCCGTATATCATCTTGAGAACACAGCTTTTCCGCCAAAATATAAATATCCTTCTGGAACGTGCAAATAACGCGAATCCCCGCAACATCATGCAGATATTTTTCGATATTCTCAAGCGATACGGGATAGTTCATCTTCTTTAACTTGCTGATAATGCTAATCGGCTTTTTTATTCTGCCGGTAATGGATTCAAAGGGATTCCGGTTATGATTTAACGATAGTTCCGCATTGAGAATTTCAAGTTTTGTTTGAATTTCCCTCATGGCGCAACGGTATTGCATCATCAGATGTACAAACGGGCGCGCTCCTTCCAATAATTCTTCGGGCCTATCGCTGTTAATCAATTCTTTAAACGTTAGTTGAGTCAAAAGCTACCTCTCTGTTGCGGGCTTACGTTGATTTTCTTGAAACTTTTTCAGCATCGGCTGAACGGCATAACTGACAATAAGGAGCGCAGCTCCGAGCGTTACCGATGTTACCGTTTTAGAAACAATCCCTACCGTCCGCATATCGATAACGACCAGCTTGGCCGATACGGCAATAATGAGTCCTAATGAGGCATATACAAGCGCCCTGTCTCCTTTCCGTAAAAAATATATAAAAGCTGCAATGGAATAAAATCCCCAAAGGAGCGTAAGAATACCGTTATTCCGCGTTGCTAGATACACATCCGTAAAGGAGAAAAAGATAAACACTGCCGTTACGGTGAAAAAGAGGAGTTTTCGCCGTGCAACGAACGCCGTCATAATTTTTAAAAAGATCAGCGCATTGCACACGTCAACGATTAAGGGTACAAGACGCACTGTTGAAACCTCCCGCATCTCAGGAAGTCTGATAAAGAGATAGCAGAATACCACGGCGCTACCGATAATAAGTTTTCCGATTGATTTTGCCGACTTTGTTCCCTGACCGCTGCCGCGATAATAACGGTCGATGATCAGTACGAAGATACCTGCAAAAAGAATACCCCAATGGAAACAATACTCCGCTGCAACAGCCGCTGCATTCCGATATAAACTATTATAGATAACGGCAGCAATGCGCGGCACATCGATAAGCAGCACCTTCAGTATGATGCCGTATGCGCTTAGGCGGTACACAAAGCGGTTCCGCTCTGTTTTCCGCTTAAAGAGGGAAAGCGCAAAAAGCCCTACCCCGCAGATCGCCTCCGTCCCAGCCGTCATCAAAACAGGCAATGCATGTTTCAAATTCACTGCATAGATGACATATCTTATAGAACCGAAAGTCCGTACGGCTATTAAAAGGCTGATAAGAATAGGCGCTGCATATAGACTCGGCTCATAAAACGGCGTCTTATCCGGTTCACGGGTATTCCGGTAATGAAGCGCCGAATACAGCGACCAAAGAACGAGGATGATCAGAGCCTGCATATCGGCCCGTTCGATTGTCCCAAGCAGTCCTGAACGGCCGTACTCATCCGTTATGATATCGTAGAGCGTAAAAAGCATAATCGGTACATAGAACTGAAACACCAGTGTCTGGGCTGCCCGCTTATTACGCTCTTTTTGCATAAAGACCAGTATGACCATCGGCGCTGCATAGATGACAGAACGTACGGCAAACGGTAATGCGGAATGCTGAGAAGCAGGATTTAAGATAGCGCCGAACGCCAATACATATCCTATCAGCGATACGATATGCGTTGCCGCATGCAAATACCTATCTTTTTCTTTTTTCCATAGCCATGATAAAAAGACGGCAAAACCCAGCGCTGCGGCAGGAAGGAAGTCGAATTGTAACCGATCGATCAGCATTACATAGACTGAAAGAATTGCAAGCGCAATATAGGCATAGCCGAGCGTTTTCAGTTTTTTCTTTTTGAGACAGATATAGGAAAAAAGCGAATAAAAAAAGATAAAGACCGTATACACGCTTCCTTGGGGGAGCGGACGATATGCCGAAAGTTTGAATGCGAAAAAAAGTGAAAATGCATAGTTAATCAGGGCAGCAACCGGCGAAGCAATTGCATCAGCAGCTTTTTCCCGTCCGCTCAGGTGAAAATAAAAATCGGGAGCAAGATGCATTGCCCAAAGCAGCATCACTAAAAGCAAAAACAGCTGAGCGTCATATGGCGTCAGCTTTGTCCGCAGTAAAAGCCACGTCAGTATGCTTAAAAATGCGATACTTGAACTGAATTGCAGTATCCGCCAGCGTTTGAAAAAATATGTTGCCGTTGCAAGCGCCGAAACTGCGCATATATAGAGGCCGAAAGCGGTAAGGTCGAAAAAGCTGAAGCCGAGCGCAAACGGAATAAACACGCTGCCGGTTAATCCGATGACGGATACCGATACTGAGGAAACCGCTGCGGCAAGGAGATAGGTAAAAACGGTGATTGCGGCGAGGAACAAAAAGGCCGAAAAATCGCTTAACACATTGTAGCGCATATACGCGGCAGACGCCGTCAAATAGAATGTTACAATACTGCCGCCGAATAAGACTTGACTTAAAATGAACCGCTCTTTTTTGCGGACGGTAAATCCGAGTCCGGCAAGAGCAAGGCCGATACCGCAGCCGAGCGCAAGGATAATTTCTTTTCCGATAAGGCCGCGGCTGTGCAGCAGTTTAAAAACAGAACCGATTCCGATCAAGAGCAGAAGAATACCCAGTTTGCTGATGATCGATTCGATTGAACACTGTTTTTTCAGCCACACTGAAAATGCCGAAAGAGGAGGCGCCGCAGGGGTCTCCGGTTTTTCAGACTGAGCAGCGCCGGCTAAAACCGGCTGTTCACACTCACCGGCCGGTTGCGGTTCCGCTGCCGTTTGAGGGATTGCTTGCACACCCCTATCGTACAGCACATCGAGGTTCAACGGAGCCTCCGTCTGCCGGTCAGAATCAGTTTGCCTATCCTCAGCGGCGGCAGGAGCCTGTTCAGGAGATATGATTCCTGCTTCTTCCAATGCGGCTATGCGCTTTTGGATAGTTTTAAGCGCATCTTCGAGTCCGCTTATCCGGCTTTTTACCGTATCAAAAAGCGTGTCAAACTTCCTTATATCGCGTTTTGCCGCAGACAAGCTCACTGCAAACCAGATGCGCACTCCTATCGAAACGATAATATATGCTATGATAAACTCAATAAAATAGTCCAGTATAAAATTCATGCTGCCGTTTGCTCCTGCCCCCTCCCCCAAAAAAAGCGCTTTTTAATCAGTCGGGTATCTTAAAATAAAGTATACGGTATCAAAGTGCAAAATGCAATGTGCGTGCTTCTTAAAAATTCAGCAGCAAGCGGCGGTTGCCCTACCCTATTAGAGAATCAGCATGGCAAGCGTTAGGATGACTATGTTTGTTATAAGCAGGAGGCCGAGTGCGCGGGCGACAAACTTCAGCCATGTCCGGTACTCAATTTTACTGATCGCCATACCGCCCATCACCACTCCGCTTGTCGGCGTAAACAAATTCAATAAACCTGATGCAGCCGAGAAAATAATCACCATAACGGCGGGATTATGATGCAAACGGTATGTGAGCGGTCCCATGATAGGCATTGATACGGTAGCCAAACCGGAACTTGACGGGATGACGAAAGCGAGCAAACCGAATAAGAGGTAAATCAGCGGCGCATAAACCAGCGCAGGCACTCCTTGTAAAAGATGCGCTGCATATTCCAAGATATATTTGTCAAGCCCCGTTTGTCCCATCAAAACCGAGGCGCCGCGTGCAACGGCAATAACCAGTACAACGCCTATGACTTCTTTTGTGCCTTCAATAAATGCTTCAACAAACTCTTTTTCAGAGAACCTATTCACAATGCCGATGACGATGCTCATAAGGAGGAACCACATGGAAAGTTCGCCGAACCACCACTCTCCAAGGGAGCGTTCCGTTAAAAAAGATGACCAGCCGCTAAAGATGCCGATATTGAATTTTCTCCATGGAATAACGCCGATTACCATTACGGCAAACGCTACGGAGAAAATAAGCATGGTCAGCTTCATCTTTCCGGTGAATGCCGTGTCAAAACTGCCGGCAGCCGAGCCGAATTCTTTTTGCATAACTGCTTGCTCGGCAGCAGAAAGACACGTTTGCGTTTTATCTTTTTGAACTTTTTCGGCATAGGACATAACAAACCGGCAGAGAACAATGAAAGAGGCAAGCCAGACGATCGTTCCCAGCGCAATAGCTGTCCCGTTATTCACTTCGGCATGGATACCGAGTTCGGCGAAACTTTTGTTTATGCCGTCAACAGCGATACCGACTGCAAACGGATTAACTGTTGAGCCGATAATTCCCGCTCCCGAACCGAGCAGCACGGTTGCGGCTCCAACCGTTGAATCAAAACCGGCGGCAACCATTGTTGCCGTTATCAGACCGTAAAACGCGAGCGTTTCTTCCGCAAACCCGAAAGTCGTACCGCCGATTGAAAACAAAAACATGATGAGGGGTATCAGCGCCCGTTCCCGCCCCTTAAAATTCTTTACCAATTGGGCGATACCGGCATGAAGCGCGCCGGTTTTAGATATAACTCCTAAAAAGCCGCTGAGTACCAAAACAAAGAAACATACATCCGTAGCGTCTGTAAAACCTTTATAAGATGCCATCACTACGGAACCGAACGATGCATCGTCAACATCAGGTATAATCCATGTGAGTCCAGCTAAGACAAAGAGAACACCATAGAGAATGGAAAATGCCGATAATGATGTATGTTTTTTCTGTGAATCCGATTTCATTATTACTGGAACTATGCCGGTGAAGGGACTTGAACCCTTACGGAGTTGCCTCCAATAGATTTTGAGTCTATCGTGTATACCAATTTCACCACGCCGGCTCTTATTTAGACGGATAATATATCATATTTGCTTTTCTTTGTAAAGATACCGTTGCCTCCACACCAGGGATTCAGCATGAAAGAAAAGTATAGTAAAGTAATGTTATGGTGGAAGGGATATTATT
>CAJPOL010000103.1 GCA_905372265.1 uncultured Treponema sp.
AATAAATTGAAAGGAAAAGCAAAGCGCGACGGCCAACCGATTTCTGAAATCTTTATCGGTATCGGTGTGCATTACTAACCATACCGCCTATGCAAGCGCCCGGTCAGACTATGTACTTGAGCGAGGCATACTGACCGCTCCCTTGCCTTTGCGAACAAGAGATAACGCAATCACCGTCATTAAAACAATAATTGATGCAGAAATGGATAGCAAAGACGTGAACAGGCGGCCAAATCCATGTATTCTCAGGCGATAATTCTATTTAAAGCACCGATGGCAGGTTCATCCTAGATGGAACCTCCAAAACGCATCTGTATTGAGGGGCACTATCGTATTAAAATATGAAACAAAATAACACATTTTTATAAAATGCTTGAATTAAAATTACTTGACAAAATAATCAGAGCGGTGTTATAGTTTATAAAACATCTAAAACGGAAGTTTTTAGATGTTTTATACAAAGGAGGACTGTATGAAATTGACTTATAAGCTATATGCATTTGTAGCGATTGCAGTATGTATGTGTGGAAGCTGCGGGACGCCTAAAGACGGCAGTACAGCATCATCCTCAGATAAGCCCGTTGAAATTTCGCTGTATTATTCCGACAATCCGACTCTGCCGTTTAAAGCGGATTGGCTCACCGTTTCGGAGTCCGAAAAACGGACAAACACAAAATTACATTTTGAACCTATTCCGATTGCCGACTATGGAACAAAAGTTTCATTAGCACTCAATACCGGTAATACACCGGATGTTATCCTTTATCAGACCACAACCGGCGAAAACGGCTCCCTAGCATTAAACGGTGCGCTTATTCCAATAAGCGATCACCCTGAATGGACTCCGCATTTCAACGCACAGGTTAAAAAATTCGGAATGGAACAAGATATCAACGCGATCCGCCTCAAAGACGGTAAATACTATTATCTTCCATCCCTCTTTGATGTTCCGTTCTACGACGGCGGTCTTATTTTACGCGAAGACATCTTAAAAAAATACAATATGGACGAGCCTAAAACATTCGATGATCTATATGTCTATTTAAAAAAATACAAGACCGATAATCCGGATTCTTATCCGCTTACTATTTTAGCAGGGCCGCGGGTTTTATTTAGAATGACCATGCCGTCTTTCGGAATAAGCCTTGGAAAAAATTCATCGACCGGAAGCGGTGTTTTAAGCTGGGATTATGAGAAAAGAAATTACTTTGCCGGTGCAACAACAGAGATGTACAAAAACTATGCACACTACCTCGCAAAACTGTATCGGGAAGGCTTATTGGATCCTGAAATGGCAGAACCAATTGACGGCGACAAATGGGCTCAAAAACTTGCAACCGGTAAAGCGATCGCAACCTATGCGTATTACGATCAAATCGGAGGCGTTACCGGCAAATCATCTATTGAAGGATTTAAATTGCAAATGTATCCGCCGCTTGCCGGGCCTGCAGGAGCGCATCACCAGCCGAAAAGCAGAACACAATGGGGCATCATGTTTCCGTCAAAAACGGCAAAACGGGCAGACTGTGAAAAAGTTGTCCGCGCTATTGACGATATTTTCTTCAGCGATGCAGGAGCAACGCTGTGGTGTTTAGGCGTAGAGGGCATCAGCTACACAATGGAAAACGGAGAAATACGATACGCCAAGGAAATCCTTGAATCCCCCGAAGGCATTTATAAAACAATACAGGTAAAATACGGCTGCGGGGCAGACACCAGTCAGATGGTATGGATTAACAGCAGAGAAATGACAAAATATGATGAAAATTATGCCCGTATCAATGCCCAAGTCAGAAACATGAACATGGGCATTCCGCCTATTCCGCCGACTCCATTGTTTGATGATATGGTTGCCGAAGAAGCCGGTATTTTGCGCACTCCCCTTTTGGACACATTTGAAAAATGGAATAATGACTTTATCACCGGCAAAAAAGATATTGATGCGGATTGGGCATCATACGTTGCAGAAATGAATAGTGCCGGTCTTGAAAAATATCTTACACTCTATAACGATCACGTGAGAAAATAATCATACTGATTTGACTGCATCTACGCCTTATTTTGTAGATGCAGTGTATCATTTGTGTAAGGAGAAGATGCAAAATGAAAAAAGCTATAAGTAGTGCATTCGGATTGTTTGCAGCATTGGCCATTGGTTTTGCAAATAATGCAGACAACATTTCATATCAACCGAAGGATAAAGTCATATTCGAAAAATACTGTGAATATATTAAACCGTTTGAGTCAAATACCCTTCAAGAACTTATCGTTAAATCCGCTCAATTTTTTTTAGACGCTCCATATGAAGGTGGAACATGCGAGCTTATTCCCGAACGGCTCGTGATTAATTTACATGAATTCGACTGCGTTACTTTAGTTGAATCCTGTTTTGCTCTGTCGCGCATGGTCAAAAGCGGAACATTAACATGGCAGCAATATGGAAAGGAATTGATGCGCATACGATACCGCAGCGGAAAAATGACTGACTATCCCTCCCGTTTGCATTACAGTACGGACTGGATATATGACAATGTCGAAAAAAAACAAGTTGCCGATATAAACAAAAAAATCGGCGGGGATCGGTTGATTTTAAATTTGAATTTTATGTCTCAACATGCCGATGCCTATCCTGCTCTAAAGGAAACGCCTTCTTTCATTCCTATAATTGAAAGTATCGAAAAAAATATCAACACCAGGACTTATTATTATATTCCAAAAGAAAAGTTTGAAAAACTTTCTGCCGGAATAGAAAGCGGTGACATTATATTTTTTACAACAAGTATAAAAGGTCTTGATGTCATACATGCCGGCATAGCATACCGCAAGGATAATGTATT
This sequence comes from uncultured Treponema sp., assembly GCA_905372265.1. Classification (GTDB taxonomy): domain Bacteria; phylum Spirochaetota; class Spirochaetia; order Treponematales; family Treponemataceae; genus Treponema. The sequence continues at coordinate 2,838 of CAJPOL010000103.1, forward strand.
AACCTTTATTGACGCATCAAGCAAGTATAATAAAGTAGTCATTGAAGATATCTCCATACAGGAATACTTAAAACAGCGAAAACCGGCGACAGGTATTATTATTGCCCGCCCCTTATAACGGATATAGTACGGTAATGCACGAACTAACAGCACGGCGATACATATATAAATATTGGCAGCTGTATGCAATGATTTTGTTGCCGCTTATATATTTCATACTCTTTAAATATGTTCCCATATTCGGTACTGTCTTAGCATTCAGACGGTACCGGCCGGGACTCGGCGCTTTCGGTACCGAATGGGTCGGACTGCGGTATTTTAAGATGTTTTTTAAAGACCCTGCATTCTGGCGGGCATTTAGAAATACACTTTCGCTGTCGTTTATGAATTTGCTTATCAACTTTCCGATACCGATCATCTTCGCATTGCTCTTAAACGAAATACGCAATACGTTTTTCAAAAAATGGGTACAAACGGTTTCCTATATGCCGCGTTTTATCTCAACCGTTGTCGTCATTGCAATGACAGCCGAAATATTGTCGCCAAGCACCGGCATTGTGAACCTCTTTTTAAAAAAATATTTTGCAGCGCCTCCCGTCTATTTTATGAATGAACCGGCTTATTTCAGGATTCTCTATATCCTTACCGACACATGGCAATATATGGGTTGGACGGCAATTATCTATATAGCGGCAATTACCGGCATAAATGAAGACTTATACGAGGCGGCAAAAATCGATGGAGCGGGAAAATTTCAGCAAATAGGATATATTACGATTCCATCTATCCTTCCGACTATTATGGTGATGCTGATTTTAGAAATCGGGCGGCTCCTCTCGCTGGGATTTGAAAAAATTCTGCTCATGTATACGCCGAATAATGCGGACGTCAGCGATATTATTGCAACACTCGTGTACCGTACCGGTCTTGCAAACCAGAATTATTCTTATGCAACCGCTATCGGTTTATTCACCGGTGTTATAGGCGTGCTTTTGGTCGGCTCGGCCAATGCTTTGAGCAAAAAATTAACCGATGAAAGCATCTATTAATAAGGCGGGATGAAATGTGTTATAAGAAACAACCAGTCAATTTATTTACTATCCTGCTTTTCAGTATCATGCTGCTTGTTATCCTTGTCTGTATCGTACCGTTTATCTACATGATAGCCCTGTCTTTTTCGGATCCGTCCGCCATTATGAATAATCAAGTAGGATTTTTTCCTGTCGGGTTTACGATTGCCTCGTACAAACAAATCCTAACCTATCCTAATTTTTTTAAAGCATATGGGAATACGTTGTTTTATACTTTCTTTGGAACACTTATCGCACTGTGCTGCACAGCTGTTTTTGCCTATCCTCTTTCAAAAAAATTTTTACGCGGCGCCGGTACTATTATGAAATTGATAGTGTTCTCAATGTTCTTTTCAGGCGGATTAATACCGACCTATCTACTCGTCTCTTCACTGCACTTAACCGGTACGGTTTTCGCCATACTGATCCCGTTTGCCGTCAACCAATTCCATCTGATCATCCTCATCAATTTTTTTAAAGCATTTCCGCAAGAATTGGAAGAAGCGGCTTTTATTGACGGATTGGGCTATTTCAGAATATTTGTAACAATCGTCCTACCGCTCTCAACTCCTGCTTTAGCGACAATCGGCTTATACACCGCCGTATTTTTCTGGAATGACTGGTTTAACGGTTTAATTTATTTAAAGTCCTCGCAGTTTCCCGTCATGCTCTTTTTGCGTAACATTGTAAACGGAACGCTCACACTGGGAGACGGTGCAGGCAGAGCCGATATGTCCGTCATCGGTATCTCAATTAAAGCGGCAGTCATTATCATATCCTCGCTGCCTATTATACTCCTCTACCCTTTCTTACAAAAATACTTTGTTAAAGGTTTAACTATAGGCTCAGTCAAAGGATAGCGGACACCCCGCGTTCTTGATGTCCTTCGCGGTTTAATGTTTAACCGCAAAGAGCGCAGGGAACGCAGAGATTCTTATGGTGGCTAGCTGCTAAGGGTCACCCTCAATTTCTCCTCCGCGTTCTTGGCGTCCTTCGCGGTTTCTTTTTAATTAACCGCCAAGCCCGCAGAGACCGCAAAGATTATTATGATGGCTAACTGTTAAGGTTCTCCCTCAATTTCTCCTCTGCGATCTTAGCGTCCTTGTCGATCTCCACGGTTTATTTTATTGCTGAAAATGTTTCGTCAAGCTGTTTGATCAGATGCATAGCAACGCTTGTACAAATATTGCATGTGCCGTTTAGTCATAATAAACCCTACACAAAGACTTATACCGATATAACAGAGCCGATATACCCAATACGGAGGAAACAAAAAAAGATTAAGCCCTGCAGGACCTATTATATTGCCCAAAGAAAGAATAATGCTCATAGAAATTAGGCCTATTACAAGAAAATACGCCACAAGATAGTAATAAAGCGGTTTATTCTGTACCGGAAAATGCAGCAACAGTTTGTGAAAAGAATGTTCATCACCGAAAAACTGCATACTAAAAAATGCATAGACACTCATTTCTTTTTTTTCAACAAGTATAAACTGCGATTTCCTTTTGTAATACATAAAAAAAACGATGATACTGCCGATAAG
>CAJPOL010000104.1 GCA_905372265.1 uncultured Treponema sp.
AAAGGGTATTAAAGCCGACTGCAACCACCTTATGAGAACAACATACCCCGACGCGAGCGTCGAGGTTGTTGATTCGGCTTTAACTATACTGTATACGGACAGATATTGCAAGCAAAGTTCTCTGTGTATAGGGGCTATGGGGTTTAACCGTAAATAACTGAATAGTGCATCCCTTTACGGTTTAGCTTTTCATTGCTTTACGCGAAATGCCGTTCCAAATTGAAGAGATGCCCATGTTTTTTTTTACTTCCTTGAGTGTTTGGGCGGCTTCTTCACGCATCCGCAGCGTTCCTTCATAAATAATCCGGTCAACAAAGCCTTTTTTTGAAGCATAATACGCGCGCCGTTCCCGTATCGGATCCAAAAAAGCGTTTAAGGCAGCTGCAAGTTTATCTTTTACTTCAACATCCCCCACTTTGCCTTTCCGGTAACGGTCTTTTAAATCTTCCACTTCAGCCGTATTGGGGTTAAAAGCATCATGGTAAATAAAGACAGGATTCCCTTCAACCGTTCCGGGAACATCGGCACTTGTGCGGTTCGGATCAGTATACATACTGCGCACTTTTTTACACACAGTCTTTTCATCGTCGCAGAGAAAAATTGCATTGCCGAGGCTTTTTGACATTTTTGCTTGTCCGTTCGTTCCCACAAGCGAACCGTAATCGCTCACCATAACATCCGGTATAGGGAAAACTGCCCCATACATATAGTTAAAACGTTTAGCAATCTCCCGTGTCAGCTCAACATGACTTTCATTATCCTTTCCGACCGGCACCAAATGAGCGCGCGGAAGCAGAATATCGGCAGCTTGCAGTACCGGATATCCGAGCAGTCCGAACGGTAATTCGGACAGATGCGCCGCCTGCGCCATATCTTTTATAGACGGAATACGCTGTAGACGGGGCACGGTAACAAGCTCGGTAAAAAAGAGATTCAGTTCGCACACTTCAGGTACGGCTGATTGTAAATAAATAACCGACTTTTCAGGGTCAATACCGCAAGCCAGATAATCAAGTACCATCTGCCGTACATTATCGGCTACCGTTTCAATATAGTGTTTTTCGGGTTTTGTAGTCAGCGTATGTAAATCGGCGATAATAAAAAAACATTCATACGCCTCTTGTAGCTTAACGCGGTTCTGTATTGACCCGATATAATGACCGATATGCAGGTTGCCGGTAGGCCTGTCCCCTGTCAGTATCCGCTTTTTTTCCGTACTCATGTGATGGATAGTAGCATATTTATAACCGGCAAGACAAGGGAAGCATCGGAACACATTCTGCCGTCTATAGGGCTTTGAACGCCAAAACCGCCTCTATACCGAAAGAGCTTTTTCGATAAGCAGCGCGTCTTTTGCCATATTAGGTTCCAGCAGGGTTCTATCCAGCTTTGCGATGATAGCCCGGCATCTTTCAAAGTTTTTATCTTGAAACTGTTTTTGTAGTTCTTCATATAAATTTTTTATTTCGACAAACTTCCAGACGGTTTCAGGATGCCGATAATTTATATAATAAGCGGGAACAAGCCCCTTTCCCTTCAAATTTTGGTTTGGTCTTTTATAGACGGTATGGACAGTGCATATTTGTTCGGCGGTTTTTTCCGAAACGGTACAGGCCATCGGAGCGGTTACCGATTCAAGGCGGAAAGCGGTGTTGACCGTATCGCCGAATATATCAAAGATGTATTTATGTACGCCCACAATACCGCCGGTGATAGGCCCGGAATCAATACCGATTTTTATTTGAAACCGGTTTTTGTTTTTTTCATTGAGCCTTTCCACTGCATGAAGCATTTCAATCGCAGCGCCGGTCAAACGGACCGCATGATCTTTTTCTCCGCGAAGGCCGCAGCAGGCAAGGTAGCCGTCTCCGAGCGTTTTTATTCTGTCGCAGCCGAAAGCGTCCATAATATCGTCAAACAGGGTAAACAGCGTATTTAATTCCGAAATAACGGTTTCAGGAGGATGGTTGCCGGACCATTCGGTAAAACTTACTAAGTCGGCAAAGAGTACCGTTACTGCAGAATACACTTTCGGCGTTGAAGTTCCCGTCCGAATAAGTTCATCAATAATTGGAAGCGGCAGGGTGTTTTTCAACAGCTGATCGCTTTTTTCTTTTTCTGCTGCAACCGCCTTTGTTTTTTCTTTCACTTTTTTGTCAAGTTCATCAGCCCTGCGCTGCAAAACTTTGAACCTCAGTTGGACGGTAAAAAAGACCGTACCGCCGATACACACGGCTATTACAAGATAAAACCATATCGTCTGATAGAAAAACGGCTTTTTATAAAAAGCCGCAGCGGCTCCTTCTTTATTTAAGAAACCGTCATTGTTTGCTGCCCGTACGCGAAAGACATAGCTACCCGGACTTAAATTGGTATAGGCAATTTCCCGCGAGGTTCCGCAGCTTTTCCATCCGGTATCGTACCCTTCAAGCTGATATTCAAATTGTACCCGCTGAGGAATAGTAAAGCTCAGCGCCGTAAACTTAAACAGAATGCGCTTTGTATCGGCATTTACCGTAAAGGCTGTTAAAGGCGAATCAAGTTTTTTTCCGTCCAAAAAAATATTTTCGATAACAACCGGCGGAGTATGCTTATTTGCGATATAATAGGTAGGATCACAGACTGCAACGCCTTTGAGCGTAGGAATAAACAAGGTATTTTTTTCGCTCAAGTACGCCCATGCATTGGCTGCTAACTGTCCTGTCAGTCCATCCAGCCGGTTGTACCGGATAAGGCTTCCGGCAGGCTCGTTAGCTAATATCGCTTGTATCAGACGCTCTCTTTTGATAAGGAGTAATTCTTTTGCCGTAACAATCCAAAGATTGTCCGTCTTATCACGGATAATATTGAATATGCCGGCTTTGGAAAATCCGAGCGCTTTATCGGCAGGATAGAACGTTCCGTTTCTGTACAGCGTGAGCCCTTCGCTGGTGCAAAACCACAGACCTTCCGGATCCTGTACGATACGGAATACGACATTGCCGGAGAGTCCTTCTTCCTTGGTATAAATGTGTTCCGTTTTGATTTTCAGTATTCCGGCTGTCAATCTATCTACAGAAAGTTCTACCGCGCCTCCGCCGTCCGTACCGAACCACATACTGCCGTCTTTAGTTTCCAGCGCACAGAGCATAAACAAGTTCGGTAATCCGTCATCCTGTGTAAACGCCGTTATTTTTCCCTTATAGTACACAGCCGGCCCTGCCGTTGTTCCAATCCACAAAAGTCCGCCGGAACTGCGGTATGAAAACCGCACCCGATTATTCGGTAAACCGTCCTTTTTCGTAATAAAGCTGATCTGTCCGTCTTGAGAAAAAATGACGAGTCCCTTGTCAGAATAGGTTGCAAAAAAGAGCGTCCCGTCATCTTCTTTGCGTATCTGTCTGACACGCAGGTTTTGCAGCACTGCAATAACCGCGTCGATCCGGCTGCTTCTTTCGGGCAGGAGGGATGAGTTTTTTAAACAAACAACGCCCTCATCTTTTGCAATCCAGATATTCTTCTCCGCATCTTCGAGTACGGCATTCGCCGCTGCAGCCGGTAAAGATTGCGCACTGGTGAGATCCAGAAATTTACCGCGGCTGAATTTTCCCAGTCCGCCGCGCTCCATTGCTACCCACAAATTTTCTTCGCGGTCTTGGCAAAGACCTGAAACGATATTATTCGGTAAGCCGTTTGCTTCAGAAAACAGTTCGATTTTATCGGGTTTTAAGGCAACAATACCTTTATTGGTAGCGGCGTACATAGCGCCGTTGCGGGCGCGTAAAAATTCATTAATACCGGTACCCGCTAAGTACTCCGAATCGATAATTTCAACAATCTTTTCATCTTTTACCTTAACGATGATACCGTCTTTTGTACCGAACCATAAAAGCCCGTCCAAAGAAGTATAGGCGGTAGAAAACGTATAGTTTGCCATTTGCTTTAAAAACGGCAGATCGGCTACTTTACCGTTTCTAATTGCCGTTATTCCTTTGAGATTGGAGCCGACAAAGATAGTATCGTTTACCGGCAGTATAAAAGAGATAATCCCCAAGCTCTGATCGTTTTCCGCCGGTACCGGAACGAACCGGCCTGTTTTATCAAGCTGCACCAACCCGTCAGCCGTTCCTACCCAGAGCGTATTGTATTTGTCGAATTTTACCGCCCGTACGGATAAATTCGGCAGTCCTTCCTGTAATCCGTAGGAGTAGAATTGCTTATTACGGTATTCGTACAAACCGGTGGCATTAGTGCCGATCCACAGCGACCCATATACATCTTCGCACAGTACCCGCGGAGATATGCCGCTAAACCCATGCTCTGCGGTAGTAAATTCGGTAAAAGTGTCCCCATCAAAACGGAATAATCCATCGTAAGAGGCAAGCCAGATATACCCCGTTTCGTCCTGCATAATATCCAAAAGCCTGTTTGACGGCAGGCCGTTTGTATCCGACCAAAAGGTTTGTACCGTACCTGCAAGAGTATCAAAAGATAGTTCCGCAAATACGGGCATCAGACTGATAAGAGCTGCCGCCGTAAAAAATGTCTTTTTTACCATACCATTCTCCCTAGGGGCAATGATGATAGGAAGCTGCTCTTTTCAAAGCGGTTTCCGGTTCGATTCGTTTGATATTATCATCATTGCAGAGAAAAATGTGGTTGTTTAAAAAAAATAACCACAGTTGCTGCAAAAAGAACTATAGTTATTCAATCAACAACCTCTCTGCATGAAGGACGGATCCTACACTGCTTACAACAAGGCTCTTTTTCGGTCTGCGTTTCTTTCACGTTACTGTGCCCACACCGACTTTTACTAGCAAATCCGTGCAGGTAATTTTTTTCAAAAACTGTATTGCCGACAGAAGTTAGCAGCCCTCCGTAAATAATATTATAAAAAACAAGCGATTGCAAGCATTTTGAATACAGGGCAAACGTTTCACAATGCATAGCGCAAAATATGATATTCTGCTATAGTACTCCGCATCTGAAAGTTTTATGGGAGTGGTTGTATGACGGCGGTTTTTGGACTGTGTTCCGGAATTTCCTTTTTATTTTCAATTTTACTGATTGTTCAAAATCTCCACAGTCTCGGCATCGCCGGAGCTGCAGCGGGAGTTTTGTTTTCGGCTCTTTTAGGATACACGTATTACCGTTTTATGCGGAAAAAAACATACCGCGCATTAAGTATCAACAGAAAACTTTTTGAATATTGGCCGTTCGTGATGATTGCCTGCTTTGTGTGCTCCCGCGCCTTTGTCGCGGAATCGCCGAAAGTCTTAGACTGTATTCTTGCATTACTCTGGTTCTTTATAGTCATCTTAAACCATATCGGATTGCATTTTCTGAAAGATAAAAATGTAAAAAAATTCTTTCCTTCCATTAAAGAGGAGC
>CAJPOL010000105.1 GCA_905372265.1 uncultured Treponema sp.
CGCTTCCCCTTGTTCCTGCGTTTCCCGTTTTACATTCGCAGCCTCTTTTAAAGCATGGCTGAGAGCGGTTTGTATCTCCTTAAAAGAAATATTCCAGAATCGGTTTAACTCTTCATACAAGCGTTCCGCCAAACGTTTTTCATTATAAATCGGCAGAAATGGATTGATGAAACGGATATTCTCCTGCTGCCTGAGGGCATCGATGTTATTTTTGAGCGCTTCAGGATAGCTTGTAACAATCGGACAATTAAAATGATTTGAAGCGTTCGGGTCTTCTTTTGTTTCGTATGGGATGCAGGGATAGAAGATGGCGGTAATTCCAGCTTGAAGCAGCGCTTCAATATGTCCATGCGCAATTTTTCCCGGATAGCACACGGACTCAGACGGAATGGATTCAAGGCCGAGTTCATAGAGCTTACGTGAGGAACGGGGCGAAAGCCGTACCGAAAAGCCCAAGCCGGTAAAAAAGGTGAACCAGAGCGGGTAATTTTCATACATGTTAAGGGTGCGGGGAATACCGATAACGCCGCGTACTGCTTGTGCAGGCTCCAACGGTTTATACGAAAAGATACGCTTATATTTCCATGCAAAAAGATTTGGGAGCCCTGCGTTAGCAAGCCGGGCAGCAGTACCGACGGGTTTTGTCTCCATTTCCGTTCGGTCAGTGCGTTTTGATTGCTCAACAGCTCCTTCAGCGCCCCGTTCGCAGCGGTTGCCGGTAATAAAAAGACGGCTTGATCCGGTACTGATAAATCGGTTGACGGTTAAAAGACAGCTATTCGGACATTTGCCGCAGCGGGAAAGAGAGAGCTCCGTTGTCAGCGCAGCGAGCGCTTCCGATCCGAGTATACCCGATGATGCATTCCGGTCTGCTCCCATTTCCTGCCATTGATCACGGGCAAGCAAGGCGGCTCCGAAAGCTCCCATAAGGCCGCTTATATCGGGTCTGACGGCCTCGCATCCGGTAATACGTTCAAAGGCGCGGAGTACCGCATCGTTATGAAAAGTTCCGCCCTGTACGATTATCCGTTTGCCGATTGCGGCTGCATCCCGTAATTTAATGACTTTGAAGAGGGCGTTTTTTATCACCGAGTAAGAAAGGCCTGCTGAAATGTCGCCTACTGAGGCGCCTTCTTTTTGCGCCTGTTTGACGCGGCTATTCATAAATACCGTACAGCGGCTGCCAAGGTCGATAGGGTGCGCGGCCCGGAGCGCTTGAGCGGAAAATTCCTGCACCGGCATTCCAAGCGACCGGGCAAAATTGTCTAAAAAGCTGCCGCAGCCTGAGGAACACGCTTCGTTTAATTGAATGGAGGTAATGCATCCGTCTTTCATACGGATGCATTTCATATCCTGTCCGCCTATATCAAGTAAAAAATCGACATCGGGTAAGAAAAAAGCTGCGGCGCGGTGATGGGCAATGGTTTCGACTTCTCCCGCATCGACACCGAAAGCTGCTTGAAACAGCCCTTCACCGTAGCCGGTTGAAACGGCGCGGGCAATGTACGCCCCATCCGGTAATCCGGCGTATAGTTCTTGCAGCATTGAAACGGCAAGGGTAACGGGATTGCCCGCATTGGTTTGATAACGCTGACTGAGAATCCTGCCTTCACTGTCAATGAGCGCCGCCTTTGTAGTGGTAGAACCGGCATCCAATCCTAAGAATAAGGGGCCGCACGCTTGAGACAGCGGCGCCGTTTTTGCATACGCTTGCGCATGGCGTGTACGGAATGCATTGATCTCTTCCTCGCTTTCAAACAACGGAGGGAGGCGCTGTATTTCCTGCATTTCGGCGGAAGCAATGGTTAAAAGACTTTTTTGTAAATTTTCGACGGAAATCCCTGCTGCGGCGATACGGACATCCGATTCAGCAGAATCGTGCGCTTGTTCAAAACGTACCGGCCGCAGCCGTCCCTGCCGTACGCCGTGACCGTTTCGGGCGGCGCTCAGCGCTGCACCGAGCGCAACAAACAACTCCGAATGTTCAGGGACGATTATCTCATCTTCGGTAAGATGCAAGGTTTCGATAAAACGGCGGCGGAGCTGATCTAAAAAGTGCAGCGGGCCCCCTAAGAAAGCGCATCGCCCCCGAATAGGCTTACCGCAGGCAAGACCTGAAATAGTTTGGCTGACTACCGCCTGAAAAATACTGGCAGCTATATCCTCCCGCCGCGCTCCTTCATTGATGAGCGGCTGTACGTCCGTTTTTGCGAATACGCCGCAGCGGGCTGCAATCGGATAGATGGTTTCCGCATTCCGTGCAAGCTCGTTTAAACCCATTGCATCGGTTTCAAGTAAGGCGGCCATCTGATCGATAAAAGCGCCGGTACCGCCCGCACAAGTTCCGTTCATCCGCTGCTCAACGGAACGGTCAAAATAAGTAATTTTTGCATCTTCACCGCCGAGCTCAATAGCAACATCGGTGTGAGGAATCTCCGCACGGACGGCAATAGATGCCGCAATAACCTCTTGCACAAATGGGACTGAAAGCCATTGGGAAACGGCCAATCCCCCGGATCCGGTTACCCGTACCTGTATCAAGGCGTCAGCGCCGTAGGCGGCGGCAACGGCCTCCAATGCTTCCGTAACTACTGCGATAATTGTTTTGCGGATGTCTGCGCGATGACGTTCATATCTACTATAAATTATGGTATTGCGTGGGCCAAGAACAACCGTTTTAACCGTTGTTGAGCCGACATCAATACCCATTTGTACTTTATTATCGGTATACATATATCAGATACTGCCATATTCTGCTGTTGTTGGCAACTCCTTGAGCGAAGCTCGCAAAAATCAGCGGCTTTAAAGATGTCCGGAGGTTAATTCCGTCAGTTCGGCAAGAACCGTTTCATTCCGGCTGTCTTCTGCAAGTATAATCAGTTTGTCTCCTGAGTATAGGTACGTTCGGCCGTTGGGGAGAAGTTCCTGATCTCCCCTCAAAACACTGATAATCAAACAGCCGTCAGGCCAATGCACTTCACTGATTGTTTTCATGGCTGCTGCAGATTGCGGCTGTACCGGCAGCTCGTACATTTGCCGGCTATTTGATTGCGCTTTATCGGCAGTATGCAATGCAGACTTTTCCTGTGTTTCCAGAATTTGTTCAAGCTGCGTATGGTCATGGGCATGAGAACCGATTAGCGTTACCGTCAAATAGGAGACAAGACAGGTTATTATCAATCCGCTTAAATGATCGATACTGCCGCTCGTTTCAAATACAATCAGACATGCGGTTAAGGGCGCTTTTATAACAGCGGTAAAGCACGCTGCCATTCCGAACAGCAGCATATGAATACAGTACGTTTCTTCCAAGATACCGAAAGAGACCAGAACATGCGCATACAGTACGCCGCTTAACGCTCCGCAGGCAAGGAGGGGCAGAAAAATACCGCCGATTGCCCCTGACCCGGCGGAAATACCGGTGAACAGTATCTTAACGGTCAAAAGGATGAATAGTATTTTCATGGAAAACTGCTGTTCGGCTACGGCTTCAATCAAGGCATCCCCCCCGCCGCCTGCATAACCGCACAGCAATCCGACCGGAAGAGAAATCAGAAAAGGGATAACCGGACGCAGAGTCGGGGCAATATGCATCTTTTCAAAAAGATGATGAAATCCTTGTATTGATTTTTTAAAACTATGACCGATCAAAGCAACAAAAATTCCAAGTCCTACCAGCAAGGGCAAAAGCGATGCCGGATAGGGATCTGAAACAGAAAAGCGGAATATCGGCCCTGCGCCTGAAAAGAAGCTCACCGCACAATCTCCGGCAAATGCCCCTGCCATAACGCACATCAAAAGAAGCGGACTGAAATATTGGTGCAGATCTTCCAATGCAAAAACAATCGCTGCAAGCGGCGCATTAAAGGTTGCGGCAATTCCTGCAGCGGCTCCTGCCGTTAAAAGGTAAACATGTTCGACAAAAGAACGCTTCCCTATTTTCTCAACCGCATCGCCGACATAGGCTCCTAACTGCACGGACGGGCCTTCCCGACCGACCGATAGGCCCAAGCCTATATCCAAAACACCGCCGATGAATTTAAGCGGCAGCTCAGGCCACGGCGAAAGCCGCAGCTTCTGCATAAACACGCCTTCAATCTGAGCAACGCCGCTCCCTTTAATCATCGGGTATTTTTTTATGATAAAACCGATAAAAAGACCGACCGCCGCTAATGCACAGGCTACCGGCAGCAAAAAAAGCACCCCATGACGGATAATAAAGCCGTAGATGCTGTTTTTAAAAAACGTTATTTGATCAATACCGAATCGGAAAGCGGCTATTAGCACACCAGTGATGACTCCGGTAAGCAAACTTTCAAAGACGAGGAGGCATTGCGTAACATGATGACTTTTCAACAATGGAATTACGTTTGAACAGGCAGCCATATCGACTCATTATAAGAGTATATGCCGTAAAGAATCAACAGCTAATCAACAACCCCGACGCGAGCGTCGGGGTATTAAACCCTCCGCACAAATAAACCGCGGTTTGATAATCGAAAGTAGTGTCGGTAATGCGGTAAGACTTGCAAACGAGCTGGTAGCCATAATCAATGCGATTAAAAAACCGAGGTCGGCAAGCATATTGAACTTTGACAGCATCAGAACGGCAAAACCTGCGCCGACGGAAACGGCATTAAACAAAATCGCCTTTCCCGAACCGTAAAAGGTTGCAATGAGAAAATCCTGCCCTTCTTTCCGATTGGCATATGCATGATGATAGGCGGCTAGATAGTGAATGGTATAATCTATTCCGATACCGATCGCAAAGCTGGCAACCATCGCTGTCCCGATATTGAGTTTTATGCCCATCAGCCCCATGACACCGAAATTGACCGAAACCGAGATCAGCAGCGGAATAATACCGATAATACCGGCTGCAATAGAACGGTAATAGAAACTGAGAATCAGAAATACAATGCCGAGCGAAACCGCCAGAGAAATGAGCTGCGACTGTACGACAAGCGTATTGAGCGATTGTTCAATGAGTACGCTTCCGCTTGGTTTGACCGTAACATCTTTCGGAAAATTATTATGAATATAATCCATAACGGCATGTAACGCTTCTTCACTGTCCTGCTGTCCGATAGTACGCAGCTGAATATTGACTTTTAATGCAGCGGGAGCTTGTACGTTGTCAATAAACCCTTGCGTATTCCCTGCCAAAAGGATTAAATAATTTTGAATGAGGGCGGTCAACTCCGCTTGAGTGCGCTTGCCGTATTTTTCCGGCTTGACGGGAATTTCATAGTAAGCGGCGCCTTTATAATTCACTTCTTTTTTTAAAGCATCAATCATCTCATCAGCGGAAAGCGCACGGCCGCTACGGTGCGTTTGGATAGCTGCAAGCGCAGCCGCCATATCGGAA
>CAJPOL010000106.1 GCA_905372265.1 uncultured Treponema sp.
GTCTAAAACGGCATGTATCTTACCCTTAGTAAAACTCTCTGCTGCCTCGTACTTCAAGCGGATAAACCGGCGTAACCATTTGGGAATAACCAGCGAATCAACAACCCCGACGCGAGCGTCGGGGTATTAAACCCTCCGCACGAATAAAAGACATCAGTGCCTTTTGCTTTTAGAGTTTGACTATTATGAACACGTAACGGGTTTTGCCATAACTCCAGTTCTTTTTAGGTAACGGCAGTTTTTTTTCATTAAACTTCTTGATATTATAAAAGATTGTTGCTATTAAATTTACAATTTATATTGTTAGCGACATTTCTGAAAATGTTAGTCATCTTTTCAGAGATGCTTATGCAAAATAAAAATGTTAGTAAGGAAGTTTATCACACTATGAAGACATCTGAATCAATTTCTTCTGTAACACCGCAAATCGATTCGCATCGAAGATATATCAGCTTGCGGATTAAGACGTTTGTGCAATTTGCCGTATTTGCCATATTTATCGTGCTGATCGTATTATTGACAATTTACCCGCAAGCGAAGCGCGTCCTTACCAAGCGCTTACAACAGACGGGATCAGACGAATTTAAGTATATAGAAAAGTTATCTCAGCTCTATTTTGCAGCAGCAAAGGATACCTTTTCGACATTGCTGTCGCTTGATCAAATTATTTCCGTTGATAATAGTATCACCTCATATAAAGATAAAAAGACGCCTACCGGTGTTTCCGAAATGAAACCGGCACCCGGCAGCTATGAAGAAAGCGTAAATAACTTATTTATGCAATTTGAAAAAACAAACGGTAATATTCAAGCGCTCTTTTTCGCGATTGAAGAACACGGCGGTTTTTTGCGCTATCCTCCGGTCAATCGAAAAGACGGGTACGATGCCCGAACACGCAGCTGGTATAAAGCTGCAAAAGAATTAAAGAATCAATTATATGCAAGTGAAGCGGTCAAAATTACCTCAACTCAAGCCGTGCTATCGATTGTTCAAACGGTATATAATACCGAAGGAGCATTTAAAGGGCTTTTAGGGATGAATATCGATTTAACGGGATTGCGCTCGTCTATTGCTGAGAAGTCCGGAGAGCAAGCCACGGCACATGCAATCCTCGTTGATAAAAACAATAAGATTATCGTGAATACTTTTAACGATACGGAAGTCTGTACACTGATTGCAGATACCGGCATAGGAGAACTGAAAGATTATACGTACGATACCCAAAAGACGATTAATACTACGATTAATGGAGTATCGTATTACGTTACAATGGCTCCGATTGAAACGTCAGTTACCACACTTGGTGCTATTATTTTTGTACCGAACACGGTTATTGCCCGGCAAAGCAAAACGCTCATCCTTTCTCTGATAGGAGTAAGTGCGATTATTATGATAGTTGCGATTATTTTTTCGCTGTTTTTTACCAATACGATTATTACACCGATTAAGCGTATCAACACGGCACTGAAAGATATTGCGCAAGGCAACGGAGATTTGACAGTGCGGCTGCCGATAACCGGAAATGATGAAATTACTCAGTTGGCGGAGTATTTTAATGCAACCATTCAAAAAATCGGCGCTTCAATCCATTCGGTCGGTAAAAACAGCGCCGCGATGGAAGAGATCGGAAATGAGCTCGCTTCCAATATGACCGAAACCGCAAGCGCCGTGCATGAGATTAGCGCAAATATCGACGGCGTTAAGCAGCAGGCAATGACCCAAGCGGCAAGTGTTACCGAAACCGCCGCCACCATCGAAGAAATTGTCAAAACCATTAAGCAGCTCAACACAGGGATCGAAACACAGGCAGCGAGCGTTGCACAGTCATCTTCTTCCATAGAAGAAATGGTTGCTAATATTGCTTCTATCGGGCAAACGCTCGGCAAAACCGATGATGCCATCAGAAATTTGACCGCTGCAACAGGGGACGGCAAAGCAACGCTTGTAACATCCAATGCCGTAACGCAGAAGATCGCCGAAGAGTCCGGTTCGCTGATGGAAGCATCCAGTGTTATTCAGCATATTGCCTCGCAGACTAACTTGCTTGCTATGAATGCAGCGATTGAAGCAGCACACGCCGGAGAGGCCGGCAAAGGGTTTGCCGTTGTTGCCGATGAAATCCGTAAGCTCGCAGAAGAATCTTCGATGCAGGGAAAGGCCATCACTACAACACTGAAAACGCTCACCGGAGAAATAGAAACGCTTTCCGCATCATCTAAAACGGTAGAAGAAAAATTCAACACTATTTTTACCCTTGCGGAACAAGTAAAAGAGATGAGCGCTCACCTGACCAAAGCGATGCGGGAGCAGGAAAAAGGCAGCAAAGAAGTATTAGCCGCAATCAAAAATATCAATACGGTTACAGAGGAAGTACAAGCCGGTTCTGAAGAAATGCTGAAAGGCGGAGAGGGAGTAACACAAGAGATACAGAAGCTGGATAACCTCACCCGTATCATCACCGACAGCATGAATAAGATGGCAGCCGGTGCTGTGCAGATCAACAATGCTGTACAGGAAGTAAACGAAATTACGCAGAATAACAAACGGAATATTGAAAATCTCACGAAAGAGGTCGGGCAGTTCAAGGTATAGAAAGTATAACAAAAACAATAATAGGAATTGTAAATATGAGGACTAAATCCTTTTCAATTGTTGCTCGGTTTCTAATAATTATTAATGCGGCGGTTGTTGTCGTCGTCGCGTTGATCTGTGCCGTGATCGGGCTGCATCTTTATAACAAAAACGCTGAACAGTTTAACGGCTTTACTGCTCAACATACTGCTGTTATTTCAACAGCAATTACTTTATTTATGCAAAATGCCGAACGCTCAGTTGAAATGCTGGCAGAAACAGCACAACTGAAAAAGGCCGATCACACGATCTATAATTACACGGAAGCAGCACAAGGTATGCCGGGAAATACCCATAACGGACAGGTTGAGCGGGATATTCTTGCGGTCTTTGATACTATCACCAAAACGCATCCTGCTTTTCAGGTTATGTATATGGGAATGAATTGGGGTGCCCATGTTTCCACAAATAGGAAGGTAAGCGCGGGGTATGATCCTCGGCAGCGTCCATGGTATAAGAAAGCAGCAGCGGCGGACGGAAAAACGGTTATTACGGATGCTTATGTGTCTATTAATGGGCAGCCGACCATTACTTTTTCCCATACAGTGCATTCCGATACTCATGAAGTGCTCGGCTGTGTCGGTATTGATGTAAGCCTTACTGACCTTACCTCGCTGATCCGCGGCATTCAGCTGGGTAAAACCGGATATTGTATGCTGGTGCAGGATAATGGACTGATCTTGGCTGACCCTAAACACGAAGAGTATAATTTTAAGCTGATGCAGGAGACAAAAAACCAAGCTTTAGCCGAAATAGCCGCTGCCTCTGCGGATTCTACTATCGTTACGCTGGATGGTAAAAAGCAGCGGGCATATATTTTCCCGCTGCCAGAGTTCCAATGGAAGCTCATTATTCTAGCAGAGCAGGAAGAAATCTCATCTCTGTTTTACGCGCTTTTGCAAAACATGCTGATTATCGGCAGTCTGATGATTATAAGCTGCTTTGTACTTGCCTTTGTTGTTTCACATCGCATGAAGCGCAGGCTTGTTCGATATGAATCCTTATTCGGAAAAATTGCTGCCGGAGATTTAACCGGTAGGATAGAAATCAATAGAAATGATGAATTAGGCAGGCTGATGGGTATGTTCAATGATACGATAGAGCATACCCATTCCATGATTGATATTTTGAAGCATGAAGTTGACGCTATGGATACGGTCGGCTCTGAATTATCTAGTAATATGGAAGAAACTGTGGCGGCTATTCGGGAAATCAGCGGCAATACCGGACATATTAAAGACAGGGCGGTAACTCAAGCAGGAGAAGTAACGGCAACAGCTGCAGCCATTGATCAAATTAATGGAAGGCTTGCGCGTTTAGTTTCTCACATTAAGACACAAACTGAAAATATTATACAGTCTTCACAATCCGTAACCGTGATGGTAGAAAATACCATTAAGATAGCGCAAACACTGGAACAAAACAATGAGCTCATTAAAGCGGTGTATCAGCAGGCAACGGTCGGAAAAGACGGGGCACGGACAGCAAATGAAGTAATTATACAAATAGCGCAGCACTCTGAATCATTGCTGGAAATCAGTGAAATCATTCAGAATATTGCAAGCCAAACCAATTTGCTGGCTATGAATGCGGCGATTGAAGCAGCCCATGCAGGAGAAACGGGAAAGGGCTTTGCGGTTGTTGCCGGAGAAATTCGTAAACTTGCCGAAGAAGCGAATCGGCAAGGAAAGCGGATTGGTGCTGTCCTCAAAGAAACAGCAGCGGTTACTCAGCATCTAACCGAAATAGGGCAGAATACAGAGCAGGTTTTTAAGGGTGTGTATGAGTCGGTGCACCAAATATCCGAACGGGAGGATTCTGCAGTTGTACTGATACGCGAAGAGCGGCAGCGGGGGCTTTCTGTGCTGGATTCTATAAAGCAAATCGATAGCATAACAGGAGAAGTCCAGGCCGGGGCAACGGAAATGCTTGAAGGCGGTAATCTCATTGTCCAAAAAATGCGGAAACTTACGGAGATTACAAATCAAACAACCGATAGTTTGAATGAAATAGCGAGCGGGGCTCAGCAAATTACCCGCGCAGTAGAGGAAGTACGGGAAATAACGCAAAAAAATAGAACGAGTATCGGTAACTTAGCAGAAGAAGTTGATAAGTTTACCGTTTAATCTGCATATTTATAGAGTCTGCCAAGACCGATAAAAGCCTTGTTACCGCTGCAGCTATGATTGAAAAAATTCTCAAAAGTGATGCAACAGAAATCAACAACCCCGACGCAAGCGTCGGGGTATGTTGTTCTCATAAGGTGGTTGCAGTCGGCTTTAATCCCCTTCGTTACGACGCAAGCGTCGGGGTATTAAACCCTCCGCACGAATAAAATATTAGAGCACTGGAAAAATACCGGCAAGCGTAAAACTCGTCTTCGATAAGCCGATGAGAACTTTCCACATCGCTTTGATAGGTCTTAGCCCCTGCGGGAATGGTTTTATGAGTAGAAGTGAGGGAACATTCAATAATTTTAGTAAAAAGTGTTTTTTCCAGGCTGTTCCAAGGGGCGGTAAACTCAGTGCCGTTATCGGTTTCGTTTAGGCAAGGGGGATACCATCTCTCTTCTTTGACCAACATAGTTCCGTTCTTTCCTTGCGGACTTTTCTTTTCCATGCTATAATTCTTTCTATATTGAATTTACGGCTC
>CAJPOL010000107.1 GCA_905372265.1 uncultured Treponema sp.
ATAATGATAATGAGAGCCTATTGTAGATTGTAAATACCAGCCGTCTTTTTTTATTAACTTTTCTATTTCTTTAAATGTCATAATTTATGATATGTATTTATGCGCATATTGTCAAGTAATTTTACTCAAATGCAATGTTGTAAAAAGCTTTTTACGGGGCTACGCCCTTCCTTTTCATTTTTGAGCATAAAAAACGACTTTAAAAGTCTGCAAAATTGAGCTGTTTATAATCTGTAGTCTTTTCGAAAAGCTCCGGTTGTGACCGGTTCCATCATCATTCGGCGGTTATTTCCGTATCCAGCTCATTAAACAGCTCGCAAGCGGAACCATAACGTTTTGCCGGTGTTTTTCCTGCAATAATGCGCCTGCTTCGTCTATTGCCGTTTCGGTTTCAGCATTAAAGCGGGGTTGTTTCACCTCAAAGGGGAGTCCGCCTTCCATAATGGATTTTCCTGCGAGTCGATCGAAATACCGTACACAAAACTCGGTGAGTTCCGCTTCTGTCGGGTCGTATTCGGGATGAACCGAATGCCAATGCGGTATGGGAAAGTCGCTGCCGTACACTATGCGGCTTGCAAAGCCTGCTGCTGCAATGTACGTTACTGTCTCCGTGTTTGCCATTGCTGTGTCGCATACGGTATTCGGATAATTTTGCAGCATGGACAGTGTTTCCTTTAAAGGGCGGCAATGCGCAAGCTGCACAGTAACGCCGGGATGTTTTTTTATGAACGGTTCAAACAGCAGCGGGCTTTCACACGGATCATCCCCGCAATGGATCAGAATGCGCTTACCGTGCTGTTCGGCGTAGGTAAAAATTTCTTCTGCAAGAGCTGCCGTGCACGCATCCTGTACATCCCAGTTTTGCGCACGTGGGTGGATTTTAAAACCTTCATACGGTGTTTCCCTCATTGCCAGCTCAATGCTTATATCCGCAGTTTGCGAAAAATGGATGTCCGGTACAACCCAGTACAGCGCGTGAGCCCGTATACCAAGTTCCGCTGCAACCTCCAGCGCATGCTGCACTTCGGAACGGATACTCTGGTACAGCTCCGCAGCAGCGGGTGCGTTATTATAAATCGTTGTGTCGGCACGGGCAGCAGTACTTTCTTTGCAGTACATACAGCTCGTGGTAGAAGAAAACCACAGCTCATCGGTACCGCAGGCTTTTAGCGCAGCAAAAACACGGTCAGCGTAATAATACGCCCTGCAGTATTGCCCAATATGCACGTGATAATCGCAGTTCATTTGCTGCTGCATTGGATTTGCAAGATTACACACCTTCAAGAGTCCTGCGCCATTCCTAAGATTTTATCCCGCCTTTCAATACAATTCTTTTTTAGACGGATATATGTGCAGAAATTCGCATCAACTTTATAAAGTTCTCCGTTGTGTGCAGTAAGATGGGCAGTCGGACAAAATGAGCAGTATGAAAGAAGATCGCACTGTTTGCACTCTGGAATGTCATTAATCATAATGCTGCGAATTTTTTTCAGCAATGGATGATGCAGAAAAATATCCCGAATGCTGTCCTGCCGAATGGAACCGAGCGGTGTATACCAGCCAATCATAGGATAGATGGTGCCGTCACCTGAAATACACAAGGATGAACACGCTCCTCCATAAAACCGCGTCGTAACAGGATTAACCGGTGCTTTGCTTCCCCAGATATAGGCAAGCTGTCCATCGTTTTCAAGTGTATGAGTAAAAAATACTTCCAAATCGTCCATAGATAACCTATGGGAAAGATTTTGCGCAGTATAATCCGATGTCCCGAATATAAAAAGATCAACACAGGACGGAATACCTTCTGTATCCGCCCAGCGCATCAGATTTGGAAAAGACTCTTTGTTTTCCTGCATAGCAGGGCAGGCAATAAAAACCGGTACTTGCCGTTCCCGCAATAACTCAATCGCCCGCATTGTTTTTTTATGCGAACCTTTCATTTTAGTAATGGAATCATGAATGGTACCCTCCAACGCATAGAGGGAAAATTGCACTTCCTTTAATTGCGCCCTTGTAAATTGCGCTAAAAAATTTGCAGCACGTTCATCCAGCAACGTGCCGTTGGTAAATAGCGTAACGCGGAATCCTTTTTGCACGCATATTGCAACAATTTCCTGCCATTCGGGATTCAGGAGGCTTTCGCCACCTGTAATTAAAATTTCTTTACACTGTGCACTCATCAACAGACTGACGTCTTCAAGAATATGCACGACATTTTGCTGCGATAAAAATCCGCGAACGGTATGCCCGCAGGTGCGGTAACAATGGACGCACCGCTCATTGCAGGGATTGGAGATTTCAAGTTCAAGGTTTGTCATAATAGGATTGGAAGACAGCTCGTTGCTTGATAGGTTCATTGTATCGTTATACCTCACCTGATACCGGCTGCCGCACTGAGTTCCTTGAGTTTTGCTTTCCGCCAGTTCAGCACAATCCGCTTGTTTTTATCGGCGACAGCGCAGAAGTGACGGTTTATTTCCAAGGGATTACCGGTTGGCGATTCGTTTGCGTTGCGCACCATACACGGGGAGCAGAACGCAGCTTTGTCGCACTTGCAGCACTCTCCTTCGCCCATGTCTTTGAGTTTTAGGGTGCGGAGCCATTTTATTTTTTCCGAATTGTCCCAAATCTCTTTGAGCGGCGTTTGATTGACGTTTCCAAGTACCATTTCCTGCCAGCCTGCACATGGATAGACGTTTCCGTTTGCCACCATACAGCAGGTGGAAACACCAACACCACATAACCGCCGTTCAGGATTTAACTGCAGGTTATTGATTTTTTCTTCAAAGTCCGGCGCAAGAATAGACTCTTTGTAAGCTTCATCCGCTTCCATAATGCTGGTAATGACCCGACCTGCTTCTTCAACGGAAAGACGGTGTGCAAGGTTTTCGGTTTCGTGATTATATTCCGCCATCATAATATAGTCAGTTTGCGCGCGGATTTTATGCTCGTTGCACCACTGCAGTACACCGAGGTAGTCGTCTTTGTTTGCCTTCATCGTGGGACAACTGACATGGAGCGGCAGATCGTTTTCGATAAGTTTAAGGATTGCCGCCTTTGTTTTTTCAAAACTGCCGGGCAGCTTGGTAATGGCATCGTGGTGAGCAGGATTCATAGAATACAAACTGACCTGTACGGAGGAAACGTTCCCTTCTTTCATCGCAGCGACAATGTCATCGTTTAAGAGGGTAAGATTACTTAAAATATTGACATAAAAATCATACTTTTTTGCCGCCCGTAAGAATTCCACAAAATGAGGATTCATCATCGGCTCCCCACCGCTCAAGGTAACAGAAAGTACGCCCATTGCACTGAGCTGCTCGAGCACACTGTAGTACAGTTCCGGCTGAATGTCATACAGTTTGTATTTATGCGGGATGTAACAGTGCACACAGCGTTCGTTACAGCGGCTGGTAAGCTCAATTTGAAATGAGGATAGATGCGGTTTGTTTTTAAAATGCTCCTCCAAAAAACTTTGTGTGTCTTGCGAAGCACGCTGAATGGGCGGGGTAAAATCTTCCCGAATGGTTTTAGGCAAAATAGCGTCGTAGGTAAAGCCCGTATCCTGCGCGTCAAGCTCTGCCGGCGAATTTCCTTTGATAATAAAACCGTCTTGGATGAGTGTTTCGTAAAACTCCTCTGCATCTTTTACAATCGTCTCTTTATCGACACCGACAAAGGATTGCAGGATCTTATCCGCAAGTTCATCAAGCGTTTGCGGTGTACGGCTGAGCGCCATTAAAAAAACGGTACCGCTTTTATTGACCAGCCGGTCGTTAAAAATACCGGTTGATGTGATATAGCCAACTCCGTCGTAATTGCGGATGTATGTGTCTTTTTTTTGTCTGTAGAACATTGTCGATCCTTTTGGGTATTATCTACTATTTCAATAAATCTTTATGCCGGTAAATATTTTTTATCATATAATATCGGTAGGATTAAAAGGTCTAAAAATCGATGACGCTTCAATGGGAGATTCTCCTCGCAGCAATAAAGTGTTCTTAAAATCCTCTTCGACAAATCGTTCTGTAAGAAGTGCATATTTGAGCATTATTATGATGTCCATTCTACTTATCCCCTTGTCTTTCCAATCCGCTTCAATTTATGCCTCTGTATTCATTAAAATTGGGGCAGCACAATGCCCTGCCCCGCGGCATGTGCAGTATACTTACCCGACGGGCAACCGTATTGCACAGAGCTTACACATGCATACTATTCAGTCCTTTCACATTCTTTGCATACACTGGAAGTCCAAGTGGTATTAGCAGGGCAGCCTGCTGCATACGAACCGGCAGCTGCATTCTGTGCAATTACCTCAGGTTTTTCGTAGGTCATATTTTTCACCTCCTTTCAATTTATCTGTTTTACCCGCACCTGTACTGCCAAGCAGCATAAGAGCAGGTAGTAAATTGCAAAACTAACATAGCGCCATTATTGTTTTTCTTTTTTTCCCTTTTCTTGCACGTGTTCTTTCCCAACCTTCCAAAGGTAATTATCAACCTGCCGGTATGTAAAATCATTCAATGCAAAGAACTGTATGAATGCATCGTAAATGGTACGATATTCCGCATAGTTTTTTAGGTCTGCATTCGCGAACCGTGCGAAATGAGTCTGCTTGCGGAAATACCGTAACATCTCACCGACAAAGCGGTCATAGATCGGGAACAGATCAGGTTGATGCATTGCGCAGTATTTTGTCGCAAACGAATAAAAGTATTTTTCTTTTCCGTTTAGTTCGATGTGCGCAATATCAGTAACAAGCGATGCATCGCCGTTTTTCAATCTTTCATCAATGTGTAAGTCTAAAATATGCTTTGCAACCGCATACGTTCCTAAGATATTCGTTGAATATAAGTCGTTTAATACCAAAACTTTTACCAATACTTCTTCCAGCACGGTGTTGGTAGGATACAGCTTAAAAATCTGCGTAACGGTTTTTGCTCCTACCGTATAATGTTCAGCGATCTCTTTTTTCAAATACTTTGAACATTCTTCTTTTGACGGGGTAGGAATGTTCTTCATAGTGTTACTCCTTCTAGTCGTGCGGCAAGTTTATACTCACAAGCCGCTCCGGGGTTGTTGATTGGAATATGATTCATATAAGTATAGGTAAATGACGATGTAAATTTTCTAAAAAAAGTATAAAAAATACAAAGAAAAAACTTAAAGCAGAGGCAGTAATGCAGCCATAGAGAATAAACGCTTTTAGAAATAGCCTGTTGGACAGCGTACCCTCTTGTATGC
>CAJPOL010000108.1 GCA_905372265.1 uncultured Treponema sp.
CGGTATTGTTTATAAGCGGAGAAGCGTATTCTCTTTCCGGTTTTTCATTACGCTGCGCTATCCAGCCGAATTTCGGTACCGGTCCGTATACTGAAAAAGCGGGGAATTGTTTTACATACCGCAGCTGCTCATATTCATATACTTTTGAAACGGTAATATCTAAACCGTCTACCGTTATTTTGCAGTCAACCTGTACGGTGCCAAGCTTATTGTCCTCGATGGTTATTCCTTTTTCGGGTACCGTGAAAGAGCGTATTTCAAAGGCATCGTTCCGTGTCCATTCGACCGCTTGTTGGCTTAACGGAGGAATAAAACCATAGCAATAGTCCTTTATTTTATATGGCTTACCATCTTTTTTTAGCATCTGTGTAGGCATATTATAGCCTAAGGGGCTCTTGTCATCGGAAAGAGGCACGATAGTAATGCTGTCTGCAAGCAGCTCTCCGTCATAATTCTTTAAATACGGAAAGTTCGGGAATTCCGTTTCTGTACGCGCAATGGTTAAGTTTCGTTCAATTTTTGCATCAATCCCTACATTTTTTAAGTCGCTGCTTATATCACGAAATAGATCACAGGTCTTTACAAGCTCAGGATTTTTGCTAAGCCAGTATTGTACAATCTGCTTATCTTGGTCTTCCAGCGCTTCAGTGATAGTTGCAGTGCCCTCCGTATCATCGATAGGCAGCGTGTTAAACGGAACAGGAGGTTCATAGTTTATTGCCGGTATGGGTCCGTTCGCAGACATGAGTCCTATCATCTTTTTGCCCTGATAAAGATAGATGATTTTTTGTCTATCTATCTCCATTCCGAACCTTTCTTGTTCCTCCCCATAGAGGGCATTCTGCATTTCTTTTAAAAAATATCCGCGTCCCGGGTATTTTGCTTCCGTATTTAAACCGTCAAAGGTATGGATTTCCAACGTAACAGACTCCCCGTATACGGAAGACAGTACACAATGAAGAAACAGAACAGCGCTTTTTTTATATATAATCGATGAGCGAATGACTGCTTGGGTATCTGCCAAGCGGCTCCAAGCAAGACCTTCCCGAATCCGTTTTACGCGGTCGGCAGGATTGGAGCGGGTATTTTCAGTAATTAAATGTTCTTGTTCTTTTGCAAATGCTTCGGTCTCTTTATGGCAGTCATCCAAGCCGGCTGCGGCGGTTCCTTTAAACATATCAAACGGCTCATGAGTGCCGCTGTCGTTATATTTTTTATGAGATGTAAACGTATACCGCATTTAATCCTCCTTTTTTGTACTGAGAACTTGATACAAATCCTCTATCATCAATGAAAGCAACTCTTCCGGTTTATCTTCAGAGGCGGTTGCGTCCGCTAATTTTTTTCTATTGGGGCTGATACCGGAAAGATAATTCATCCACGTATCTTTGCATAAGGGCATTTGATTGACCGGTGTACCGTCACTCCTCCACGCAACAGCGGGATTATTAATGACATTTGCTAAAATAGCGGATAACGTATTCATAGCATCCCTATCGAAGAACTCAATGGAGATACTGTTATTGCCTCCGAGTTTTGAATATAGCTGAATGTCGTTCCAAAATTCAAAATATGGTATCAGCTGTCCGAGCCACGCTTTTATTAACACCGATAGTGCGTCTGTTTTTTTCTTATTGTCTTTCGGCTTTTTTATATATGTCGTTACATAGACATCTTTTTGTAATAGGGGTATATCTTGACAAAAACGTGGATAAACTTGACACGCCATAACACTGATGAGCCGCATAAGGCTCCTCGCGGAATTTTTTAGTTTGGCGCCGGCACTGATGCCGAGGGGAATTTCTTCCCAGCCTATTTTAAGACTGCCTTCTTCGTCGGTAGGAATACTTGTTTGATAAAAGCCTGCGCTTTTTGACTGTAATTGCAATGCCGCCCCTGCCGCAAGCAGTTCAACCAGATGCGCCTTCCGTTTGGCAGCACCGTTTTTATTGAATGAACCGCATATATCATCAAAGCCTTGACATGCAACATAGTATACACGCCACTGATCATCGCCGTATTCGCTCACAAGTTTTTCAAGCTCTTGTAATTGATCCCTGACCCGGTAGTATGAATCGTTGGTAACCCCTATATCATTTACTTTATCAAGGTCATCGGGATTCTTGGGAATTTTAAAGTAAGGCCCCAGTATTACTAAATCTATCCGTATTTTCCCCAAATTTTTAAGCGTACTGTCATCGCTGTTGCGGTACGCTTTTATCTTCTGTACAAGCGGAACAATAAGCGATGAGCCCATACCTCCCGTTGCGCCGCCGATAATAACAAGCCTGATGCTGTTTACCGAATCTCCGTTTATCAAGTCTTTTAATGAACCAAACAATGACGATTCTTCAAAATAGTTCAAACACACATGCGCATCAAGACTTCCTCTCGACGGGTCCCTGTTATTGCCGTAACGGAGGGACTCCGTATATTTTTCCTCTTCCCAACACATACCCGCTAAAGCTTTTATTGGATCATCGCTTCCGATAAGATCGATAACGGTATAATCGGTGTCGGCTTTATTTGCCTTTTCTTGTAATTCATGGTACAAACCGCTTGTCAATGTATAAGGTGCTAAGGTTTCAAACGGTAATGTATCGTAAAATGACTGGTACCGCTGGGCAGCATCAACACAATATTTATGGTTTCCTTTTGTATCCTTATCCATAATAAACATATTATAGAAGGAACTTTCACCGGCAATACCGGAAGAACGGAGTAAAGGATAGAGATTTCCTATAGCGGTACCGACCTGCGTACCTGTTCCGCCAAGACAAACAAATAATGTATATTCAGACATTTTCACACCTCACTGTAGGTTTTAAGGACGCGGTTTACACCAGATAAAAACGGGTATATGCATACCGGTAAACAGGATTAACGGGATAATTAATGCATAACTGTCAATATATTGAAGCAGCAAAGTACCGTACTCAGTAGAGGCCGGCAAAAGAAAGCAGCATATAATAAGTATTACTATCGTAATGAGTACGGAAATTCCGCCGTAGAGTATCCGCACCTTCAAACTTAAATAATGTGCATAGCATTCTTTATTGGCAATTGCCCGCTGCCGGAGGAAGAAAAACAGATAAAAACCGCACGAGATAAGGACCAAGGCGATGATGCTCCAAATGAATACTGCCATATCGAATTCTTCTTCTATTTCCGCTCCGGGATAAATTATTCCCACACCTAACCATGCATACAGCAGTACGGCGCAGGCTACCGCACTATACGCGGCAATCGCTATTGCACAATGTACATAATGCTTCTTTAGCTTCATATTTTTCTCCTAATGGGTGGTTTTGTTTTTTTTCATACGCGAGGGCATATTGAACAGCACTACGGGCATTCTCATAAGTTCATCATTACTATATGCAATTGCCTCAATAGCTTCTCCTTTCAGCAAGTTTTTAATAAAATTACCGAAATTCAATGTTCTGTCTTGATATTCTTTAGGATTTTTATAATCGGCAGCATCAAAATCGGCAGTCCACGCCGGTATTTCTATTTTTTCCTTAATCCGCACAATGACATCAAAGCATATAACGGGCGATGTTAGCAATTTATCTTCGTTACCGGGCAATACGGCAATTTGTACGGTTTTTAAATCGGACAACAA
Organism: uncultured Treponema sp.; assembly: GCA_905372265.1. GTDB lineage: Bacteria > Spirochaetota > Spirochaetia > Treponematales > Treponemataceae > Treponema. The sequence goes on from CAJPOL010000108.1 coordinate 3,626, forward strand.
GACCGGTTGCACTGCTTCCAAGTCATTATCTATACAAAGATCATTGGCTTCCCACTTGGGTAATGCCTCATCGTCGGAAGAATTTAGTTTTGTAAGATAGCGATAGTTTTTTATGTGAGTTTCCAGTGCTTCAATGGTACACCCATCCGGCATAGTAAAATGTATATTTAACCGCCACAGCCAATTATCCTTTTTTTTGCAGGGTATTGCCGGTTTATATTCAAAGATACGGACACCGAGCTGTGTATCTATTTGTTGCAGCCCGTTTGTTGTCACCAGACCGAGATGGTTTATCATTCCCTTTGTTCTTTCTTGTAAGTTCCAAATTCGGTCTTGTACATCGATACTCCGCTCCGACTGTTGTTGCGGTACGATTGTATCTTGTATATGTTTTTTACTTTTGATGAACTTATTTATTTCCTGCCTACCGGCGCTTGCAGGTATAACTATATTTTTAAAAATATCCAAAGGAGGACGCTGCCCTTTTTGGGTTGTCGTCATAAGCTGCCATTTGATAGAGAAATTTTTTGCCTGTTCCGAAAAACGCCTGATAAACAGTTTGACCGATTCCCGCGGACCGGAAATTATTGCATAGAATGGTTTACGGCCATGATAGGTCGTTTCTACCATACTATTTAAATTTTGAGTATCCGGCCGATAATTTTTTCCGTGAAAAGGCAATTTTACTGCAATAACTGCAGCGGCGTAATCATCGATTTTCAGCAAGTTATTTCTTATCCAATCGGCAAGAAGTGTTATATTTAATCCTTGCTCTTCCAAATCTGTTATGACGATAGTCAAATTTTGCGTATTAATACGGTTATTATCATAAAGCATTGTCAAGGGACCCCGCTCTTTGTTTTCAAATGTACCGGAGCCGACATAGAAAGAGCGGTTTTCAGGATCTGCCTCCACAGCCTTAATTTTTGTCCATTCCAGAAACCTCCGACTATTCGGACGTAAAATATGATACTGTGGCCGATAATTTGCACCGACCGACTGGCTTGCAATTGCTCTGTAAAAGTGAGTAAATTCCTCCGATGCTTTAATTTGCAGGTTTTTATTTTGAACATATCCTATCTGCGAAAGAGTGTTGTCCCAATAGATATCAGCAACCGGCGGGGGGCGGATTCCTTTATAAGGATCGCCTCCGTCTATTGTTGTAATCTCCGGCGGAACCGGAAAAAACTCACCGAAAAGCAATCGAGCATTCCGGTCGGGTTTAGCGCAACAGCCGGATAGAAAAAGGGATAAAAAGACAACAATAGCTGCGGTTATTTCTGTCAATTTTATGCTATTTTTTACCGCCTTTGTTAGTTCTACAGAGGACGGACGAAGAAGAGGCACATTATGGATTAAGCATTTTAAGCTACGTATTAAGCATTGAATATATTGATTATTAC
>CAJPOL010000109.1 GCA_905372265.1 uncultured Treponema sp.
TATTGCCGGCGTATAAATATTTTTCAGCCAATAATGAGCGGTAATGGTACCCGAATTATGCAAAATAAGGCCGCCGAGCGAAAAATTCACATTCGCATTCTCATTGACGCGCCAATCGCTCTGGCTTAAATACCCGTTCATCGTTTTATCAATATCGATCATCAACCGCTCTGCGTTGCGCAGGGCTTCCCGTTGTGCGCGGTATAAAATAAACGATTTAGCGATTGTCGCTTCATTTTGAGCAATGAGTACATTCTCAATAATATCCTGAATTTCTTCGATTGCCGGTATTGAATGCGCATGACGGCCCGACATGAGCTGTACCAGCTGCGCCTCCGCCAGAGAGGTCAATCGTTCAGCCTTTTCATCGTCGGGGCGTCCTGTTACCGCCTCAATCGCTTTTTGGATTGCATTTTTGATTTTATTCCGGTTATAGGCTTCTATATCCCCTGAACGCTTGACAACGGAGCGCAGCGCCGGCTGCTCTGCGGTATCCGCAGTACCTAAAAAGGCTGTCCACTCAGGAAATACCGCTTGTTTTCTCTCTTGTTTCTTGTACATACCGAACACTCACTTTCTGAACCTCGTTGACAAATTCATCAAGGTCATTGAATTGTTTATATACCGATGCAAACCGGATATAGGCGACTTTATCCACCGAATATAAACGGGCAAGCACCATTTCGCCCAGAAGGGCGCTTGTTATCTCTTTTGTCGTTTTACTGTTCATAACCGCCGAATCTTCAATATCCGTGATAATATTTTCTATGGCGGTCATCGATACGGGACGTTTTTCGAGCGAACGCTGAATTCCCCGTTCCAACTTCTGACGGTCAAACGGCTCGCGCCGTCCGTCCCGTTTAATTACCATGAGCGGTTTTTCTTCTATATGTTCGTAACTGGTAAAACGGTAGCCGCAGCTGAGGCATTCTCTTCTGCGCCGAATGGAATCGCCGTGCGCAAGAGCGCGCGATTCGACTACCTTATCATCAAGACTGCCGCAATACGGACAGCGCATAGCCTCCTCCTCATCCGAATAGCGGACTATCCCGAAAACCGGTTGTTTTCAAAAATATACCCATTCACTAGCGTTTTAACAAAAGTAATGCCAGTCTATACCGCTACGCATAGCGTGTCAAGATGTTTTGTCAGACGGACGGCGTTAGTCGGCAGGGAAAAGCTCGGTGAGGGCTTCCCACCGTTTCAGTAACTCAGTATTGCGTGCAACAGGAAAAACTGTAATCGTCTTTTTACTACCGTTTTTAAGATACAGAATACACTTCGCATATTGAAGAGCGCGGAAGCCTTTTGTAAAACGTTCCGTTCCTGCTCCTTCAAACTCATCAAAACCGTATTGGACTTTGTATAAGGGAAATAGAAACCCCATGCGGTACTCGGCTTTCCGCAGCCTGTAATCGAATTGCCAGCAATCAATAAGGCCGGCAGCCCCTATCGATATGCACAAAAGGATAAGCCCGATAACCGGTACCTGCAAGGACTCGCTATAAACCTGTAGACAGGCGGCAGCAATACAGAGGGCTATCACCGCATTGATAATACGTATCCGCAGCGGGACGAGGGCAAAGGTGAGAATGCTATCGGCAGGCTTCATAGAAATGTTATGAGCAAGAGTGTGCGCGGCGGTTTCGGCGGTACAAAAGCAGCATACCGGCTATTCCCGCTGCAATCATCAGAAAACAGAAAACTTGACCTGTTGAAATATCCAGCCATGAACGGTTTACATAAATATGTGCATTTTCCGTAACGGAGAATCGAAAGCCGAGTTCATAATCGGGCTGACGGAAATATTCTATTACAAAACGCACCGTTCCATAGCCGATACCGTAGAGGCATAGCAAAAATCCGTTAAACGGCTTTTTAGTACGCATATTCCAGACAAGGAGCCAAAGAACCAGTCCTTCAAATACGGCTTCATATAGCTGACTGGGATGACGCGGTAAATTGATATACTGAGCCCCTTCCTGAACGGCAATACCTGCCTTTGCAGCAAACTCTCGTACCCATGTTTCCTTTAGTGAAAAGCAGTCGTACGATGGAACGGAGGGGAAAATCATGCCGATAGGGCTTGCCGTAATACGCCCGTATAACTCGCCGTTCAAAAAATTTCCGATTCTACCAAATGTATACCCAAGCGGAATACCTGCAACCGCAGCATCAGCCCATGCAAGAAAGGGCTGTTTTTGTTTCCATGTCCACACAAGGCCGCCGATAATACAGCCGATCAGTCCTCCGTGGTACGACATACCCTGTAGCCCCGTCCATTCATGTCCTTCGGAAAACGGCCAGAATATCAGCCATGGACGCTGCCAGTACCGCCATGTCGGCTCATAAACGAGCGTCGCAAAGATACGCGCTCCGAGCAGCAAGCCGAAAATACTCCATGTAAAAAAGTCCAATACGGCTTCTTCGCTGATTGCTGTTTCGCTTTTTAATGCTGCTTGTAATTCGCCCCGTTTCAGCTGTACTTTAAACAGTAAAAAGGCGATGATAAAGGCGACAAGGTACATAAGACCGTACCACCGCAAAAAAGGAAACCCCGGAATTACTTCGGGATGAAGCCATGAAGGATACTGAATTGCACAAATCATGAAACGCTCCTATTCAATCGGCTCGTCTTCTTCAATCGGTTCGCACACAATTTTCCCTTGTTTGGAATCGAACGTGAAAACGACATGAGAAAGCGGTTCGCGGATTTCATAATATCTGCCGTGACTTTCCAAAATAACGCCCGGATATGCGGTTCCTGTTATCCGTATTTCTGATTTGATATGCGATTCAAAATTCTCTTTCAATTTAAAGATCTTTAAACCGAGCGAGCTATTGCATTTCAGTAACAATACCTTATGTTCGCGTAATTCTTGAATGCGTTCTTTTGACAGCGCAGGATCGGCAAGGTCTGTTTCAATACGGGAAAGTTCAAGGAGATTTTCCTGCATTTCTTTCTCGCATAGTTCGATCTTATCCTTGATAAGATAGTCCTGACCGAAAGATACAATCGTACGTACCGTTTTATAATCGCCGAGGTTACGGATATTCATACCGCAGGCAGCATGAGCATTTCCGCCGATAAAGCTGCCCGGGTCTCCGATGATAGATAATATGCCGTTCGTTTTCACATTACACCGGAAACAATACCGGTTGATGTTTAAATTTCCGCCTGCAAGGATACGGGCAGTTTCTGCAAAATCAAGAGAAATGCTGTTCTTTGCCCATAATGTGCCGCGTCCTGCGCCGCGTATGCCGCCGTTCATCAGCAATGAGTGTTTGGTGTACACAAGAGATGCTCCTGCATCTCCGTGAACCGTAAGCGAACCGCCCACTTTGACTGTCCGGTGCTCTTCAATATCCCCATTTATGACAAGATCGCCGGCAAAAGCGACATCACCGGTGGTTTTATTAACATCATAATTGAGGACTTTGGAATTAAGAATTTGCATCATCTCGACAGGTTTCGGTAATTCACCGGGGATCGCGGCCGTAAAGGTCGTTTTTTCCGCTTCTTTTTTTACGATAACTGTCCGGTCGGTTGCGGGTAATTTCAACACTTGAGCCTGCTCAATCGGAATCGTATTTCCGAAAACATCGGAACCTGCTTCGCCTTCTTCAAGAAAAACAGCTTCCAATAACAGCATTCCGCGTTTGACCGACGCTGTATCCGCATGATCAAAATCAACTTTCCAATCGAATTTATAAGAATGAGGAGCAACAGGAGGTGTACCGCGGCATACAACAAATTCAACCGGCGCAGAAGTGTAGCGGGCCACTTGGATTGCATCCTGCAGCTGTTCATCGGTGTAGCGTTCTGCAGGGAGGTTAATCTCTTTCAATGCAGCACTCAGGCGGGATAGGGTAAGCCGTGAGCCTGCGCCTTTTCCCGATTCCAATACAAGGATTGCTGCCATTTTATCTTCGCTGACAATGGCTTTTACCGTTGCATCTTTGTAAGGAATGATCCTCATTTTTAAGCCTTCAGGTGTTTGCGTCAACAATAAAATACCATTGCACGCAGCGCGCAGCTCATCATTGGTTTGACTGATATTCCGTAAATCAAGTACGAACGGGTCGTTCCCCGGTAATCCGGGGATAGTGATGCCGTATACGTCAAAACCGCTTTCGCCGAGTTCCGTCTTTGAGAACTCAAACAGCAGATCGTTTTTAACGACCATACTCAAAGACTGCGCATCGGAAAGCGGAAATTCTTTATCATAGAGCATATTTGCCTGCTCATGGGCTGTTTCCACCGCATGAAGCAGCTTTTTACGCAGTTCCAGCGCCGCTTCATCATCCAGCTTGGTAACATGTGAGACGAGCGTCCTATTTTTCCCGCGTGAGGGTAGTGTTCCTTCGGCTATCAGTATCTCTATTTCCCGATCAGGCGCAGTGATAAAAGCATTTATTTTTTCCTGCAAGGACTTAAAATCAATGTTTTGGATACCGCTATTATTCAGCATGTTGACGATAAGCCGTTTATCAACCGATTGCGAATCGTCTTTTGCTTTGCGTATATACAATTCCGCCTTTGCTTTATTCGGCGCAATGATAAGCCGCGAGTCAAAAGAAGGATCCAGTTCTAATTCCAACGGCAGCGGAATGATTTTTGCATCGGCAAGTTTATCAAAGTAACGTTCAATTTGACGCGCACTGATAAGATTTTCAGACGGAATACCTTTTTCAAGTGCAGCATCTGAAATTTCCGCATAGGTAGGAACGGTACCGGTTTCACTTTCAATATCCGTAATAAAAAAGTACCATTTTTTGTTGTGTTCATTTTGTTTAATCGCCCACTTCATAATGCAACACCCTTATATACGATATCCTTGCTCAATAGCGGTTTTAATTTTCCGCTTCAATAGTGCATTTTCTTTCTTGAGAACGGAAATTTCATATTGCTGACTTTTCAGCATTTCGGCAATATCGTTCATTGTTAATACATCGCTGCCGATCAATTCTTCCACATAGCTCATCTTGGAACGGAAAT
>CAJPOL010000110.1 GCA_905372265.1 uncultured Treponema sp.
CGATAAGCGAGGCGCAGAGAGCTGATGAATATTTTAATCAAGGGATGGCGATACACAATACCGAAAACGGTACGCCGGATTATGAAAAGGCTTTGATGCTGTTCAAAAAGGCGGCGGAACTGAACCATGCAGAGGCTACGTATATGTTGGGCGCATATACCATAAACGGGCTCGGCTGCAAAGAAGACCCTGAGAAAGCGTTCTTCTATTTTGATAAGGCAGCCGGTCTCGGCTCCGTCGCAGGCTTATTCACCGCCGGGGTTTGTCTTGAAACCGGATACGGCGTTGATCAGGATGAAGAGCGTGCACTGGATTATTATATTGATGCGGTAAAAGGAAATTATGCACCGGCGCAACTGCATCTGGGAGAGGCGTATTACTTTGGCGATTTGGTCGATCAAGACGACCGGAAAGCCTTTCAATTGTTTTTAGCCGCAGCTCAGCAAGACTATATCCCTGCATTCTGGCGCGCCGGCTCCTGCTACTATAAGGGCAGAGGAGTTAAACAGGATTATGAAACTGCCGCTGCAATATTTAGACAAGCCGCCGAGTACGAGGAACCGCATGCGGAAAATTATTTGGGTGTATGCTATGCGCACGGGCACGGTATACCGCAGGATGATGAAATGGCCGTGTATTGGTACAGAAAAGCGGCCGAACAGGGATTGCCTGATGGGCAAAATAATCTTGGATACCGCTATGGTCTCGGTAAGGGAATTGAGCAAGATTATGAACAAGCAGTGTACTGGTACCGTAAAGCTGCGGAACAGGGTTATGAGATGGCGCAGTGTAACCTCGGTTTGATGTATGAAAAAGGACAAGGCATTGCAAAAGACGAGAAACAAGCTGTGTACTGGTATAAAAAAGCTGCTGAACAAGACGAACCGCGCGCATTTAATCAACTGGGACTTTGTTACTATTATGGACGGGGAATAGAGCAAGACTATAAGGCAGCAGCGGAGTGCTATCAAAAAGCCATTGATCTAGGGGACAATAATGCCCCGTATAATCTTGGGCGCTGTTATAAAAACGGGCACGGCGTTACACAAGATGATGCAAAAGCGCTCAATCTATTTGAACAAGCAGTCAGTACCGGCAATGCCGGCGCCGCTTATGCTGCCGCTGAGTATTATTACCATGGAATAGGAACACCCAAAAATTATCAAAAAGCATTCGAGCTGTATACGATCGGTGCGGAAGCCGGATGTTCCGATTGCCAGTTCATGCTTGCAGAAATGTACCGGTACGGCGAGGGAACAGAACGGAATGAACAGGAAGCGCTGAAATGGTATAAAAAAGCGGCCGAGAACGGCTACGAGGAAGCGGAGAACGAGATTCCATAGACGCAGCATACGCGGATAACCGGTCATTCCGCTTACCACCCGCCTGACGCGCCTCCGCCTCCAAAGCTGCCGCCTCCCCCTGAGTAACCGCCGCCTGAAAAACCGCCGAATCCCGATCCTGATGACCGGCCGCTTCCGAAGGAGCGATGCGACCGCCGGTCATTCGTCAGCAATAAAAACGGCAGCCACCATAATCCGCGCCCCGACACGCGGGAAAACAAAATGTAAATGACGATTAAAATAATTGCAAACAGCATACCGCCGTCTTGCTGTGGTTCGGAGCCGGCAGCTTCCGCATTTTTTATAAGCGATTCGTCTTTCAGCGCATAACCGGCCATTGCTTTGACGCCTTCCAATATCCCTGAGCCGTAATCGCGGTTTCTAAATGCGGGCGCTATCACGGTGCGGATTATTTTAGCGCAGGCGGCATCCGTCAGATGTGCTTCAAGCCCATAACCGGTTTCAATCCGTATTTTCCGGTCATTGATCGATATAAAAAGCAGCGCCCCTGAATCCTTTTCTTTAGAGCCGAGTTTCCACGATTCTACAACGCTCATGGAATAATCTTCTAAGGATTCCCCCTCAAGCGATTTAACAATGAGTACGGCAATTTGCAGCTGAGACGATTGCTCGGTATTTAAAAGGAAAGATTCAATGGACTCTTTTTCAGAAGGTGATAATACTCCGGCAATATCGTTTACCGGCCCTTGCAAATGAGGAACAGTTAAGGCAAAGACGGCCGAAAATACGCCTATGCCGAAAAAGAGAATGCTTAAAAAAAATCGTTTATGACGCTGCATCTTCATCATTATGAACTCCTTTTATGATTCTAAAAGCACAAGCCCATCCGGCAGTTCATTCGGATTATCCCCTGTAACCGGAAAATGCTGATGCAGCATACGCCCGCATTCTTTTATTGCGGAAATCAGGGCGTCTGCCGTTGCTCCTGCCTTTAGTCCGCCGGTTACAGTTCCGCATACCCGTTCCCAGTCAGCCTGAGGTACTTTTTCGGTAATGCCCGCATCGGCAATGACAAATACTTTCCGCTCCAGAATGGAAATAAAAATGAGGATGCCGGTGTGTTCGGCGGTTCTGTAAACGCCGCTTTCCGCAAAATGTTGTAATGCGCGGGCATAGACGCGGCGGGTTTTCACTGCATTCGGGATAATCAGCCGGTCAACGGCCGGAATATTCATAATAAAATAGGTTACGAGCACAGTGAGCGCAGTTCCAATGCCGATAACGGCCGTTAGTTGCGACGGCGCCGGAACCCAAACCATATGCTCCAAAAACGCCCAAATAGGATTGGAAAAAAGGAATAATATAAAAAATGCTGCGAATGCCGTGCAGAACGCCGCCGTCAGTTCAACAAAAGCATACGAATCGCTTTGATACACCGCCGCAAGCGCGATCTCACCGGATGTTTCTTTTTCAGCTGCCGCTACGGCAGTCTGTACCGCTTCAAGCTGCGTGGAGTCGACCCCCAGCAATTTCAATAGTTTTTCTCGTTTCATTACTCTAACGCAAATTCCCGATTAGAATTCAACCTGAGGAGCCGATGCTGCCCGCTCATCGGCCTTAAAATACGGCTTTTCTCTAAATCCGAACATATTAGCAAGTATCGTCTGCGGGAAGCGCCGTGTCAGCAGATTATAGCGCTGTACGGCCTCATTAAAGCGCTTCCGTTCTACGGCAATCCTATTTTCGGTTCCCTCAAGCTGACTCTGTAGATCGCGGAAGTTCTCGTTAGCCTTGAGCTCAGGATAATTTTCCGTTATTGCAAGGAGCCGCTGTAACGCCCCGCCCAATTCGCTCTGCACTTTTTGAAACTTTTCGAATGTTTCAGGGTTATTCAGTACCTCGTCGGATACTTGTACAACGCCGCCGGCCCGCGAACGCATTTCCGCAATTTCGGTGAACACTTTCTCTTCATGACTTGCATACCCTTTCACCGTACTAACCAGATTCGGGATCAGGTCTAAACGGCGCTGATACACATTCTCCACTTGACTCCATGCAGCCTTAACGGATTCATCTGCCGAAACAAATGAATTATACGATCCTGAAACACAGCTGTAGAGCGAAAACACCAGCAGCAGAATAACGCCGGTAATAATCAACCCTGTTCTCAAGCCTTTGCTCATATATACTCCTTCAATATACGCGGTTTTAAGAAATTAGGCCTGTTCGATAACGGAGTTATCGAACATATCTATTATAGGCATTTATGGTCTGTAATTCAATATTGTTGATTTTCAATTTATCTTTATACCCTTGGCGCTCATTGCGATTTCAATTTTATTCGTGCGGAAGGGTTTAATACCCTGACGCAGAGCGTCGGGGTTGTTGATTATCTTCCGGTAAAATGCTCCATGCTCCGGTTAATCCCGAAAAAATCGGCAACAGCATCAAAAATTTTGACCGGCAATAGACGTACCCAAAAGGTGCTATACACAAAAAGCGGCATAATTAATACCGGCTTTTTTTTAATGATTGCCTGTACTATTTTTTTTGCTGCATATTCCTGCTTTAAAATAGGAAGCAACAGCGGAAAGCGCGTTTGTACACCGGCAAACATTCCCGTATCAATAAAAAACGGACAAACGACTGTTGTTCTTATCCCCTTGTGTGTTGAAGAAAGCTCCATACGAAGTGATTCCATGAAGCCGACTGCCGCAAATTTACTCGCTGAATAATCTACAAGTTTTTTTACGCCGATGAGACCTGCTGCACTTGCAACCGTTGCTATATGACCTGTACCTTTTTCTATCATTGCCGGTAAAAAAGCTTTGGTTACCCAAAACAGCGACAGAGTATTCACATTCATTGTAAGCAGAATATCCGTGTCCTCAGCTTCCAGTAATGGCTTACCGGAAACAACGCCTGCGCTGTTTATCACAATATCCGGCATACCGAATGCAGCTTTTACTTCTGAGGCTTTGGAATACACTTCTTCTCTATTAGTAATATCGCACATCATTCCGTGTATGCGCAGCTTGTTTTCAGCAGCTTCGGTTTCTAGAATTTCTATATTCTTTGCATGTATATCCCAAACAATGACCGTATTATCCATTTGTGCAAATATATTCGCCATTGATTTTCCGATACCGCTTGCACCGCCTGTTATCAAAATAGTTGTATGTGACATTTTTTTCATCGCTACCATACCTCAATCATGCAGTAAACATATTGTTAAGAAAATAAGATACTTACTATAAGTGTCCCTGCAAAAAAATGCAACAGCCTTAAAAGTTTGTACTTTGATGAGCAGACAGCATCCCCTTGACTGCATATTGCTATTCTGCGTATTTACTCACGTAAAAATCTAACCGAAAGGATGTTGGTTACTCATGTAAAAA
>CAJPOL010000111.1 GCA_905372265.1 uncultured Treponema sp.
TTTTATACCGTGTGAGCTACTGTGTTTTGAAACTATTTATAATGCGGAATCCCTGCGTGAGGCAATGCGTGACCTTGACGCAGCAGCGGCTTTTTAGTATAATCTTTTGCATATTTGTAAGTGCCAACTTAGCTCACCTGGCAGAGCAGCACCCTCGTAACGTGCAGGTACTCGGTTCAAGCCCGAGAGTTGGCTTTTTTGTAAGTGGCGGCGTCACCAATATTCGGCAACATATGCTATAGAGAACCTTTAAAAACTGCAAGCCTAGCGGATTGTTTTGTAAGGAACTAATCTATTGTATCTGCTAATGCGGATTGGTTTTTAGAGGGCTTCTTTAGATTTATTTGCGAGCTGGCGTTTATACATTATGAACAAACCGACGAAAGATGAAATTCTTGCACGCATCGTGTTATTGATCGCCTCATTTATTTGGGGTACCACATTTGTCGTTATCAGTAGTACAAATGATTTTTTCAGACCGGCGTTTCTTGTTTTTATGCGCTGCGCTATTGCCGTTTTCATACTGTGTCTTGTCTTTATCAAGCGTATAAAAAAATTAACGCGAAATTATTTCCGCACCGCTTCGATGTTGGCCGGTTTTATGACCGGCGGCTATTTGTTACAGGGTATCGCAATGACGGATGCCGGATGTCCGCCGGGGCGCTGCGGCTTTCTTGTGGCAACATATTGCGTTATTACGCCGTTTATATCATGGATTATTGAGAAAAGGCAGCCGAACCGATACAATATTGTGGCTGCCGTTATCTGTATGGCAGGAATCGTCTGTATTTCGCTCCCCGATTTGCTGAACGAAAATGCCGTTGCGGTTAATATAGGAGACCTTTTAGCGCTCTCCGGCAGTGTTACATTTTCCATCTATCTTGTATACGTTGCGCGGTATATGAAGAACCTTGATCCGATCCTCTTTACCATCACCAATCTCTTTTTTGCGGCACTTTATGCAGGTCTTTATACACTCTTTTTTGAAGATAACAGCCGGATTATATGGAATACGCAGTCGATTACGGCTGTAGCATACTTAGGAGTTGTCTGCATGGCGTTGACCAATCTGCTGCAAGCGATCGGCCAGCGTAACGCGCCTGCATCAACGGCAGCGCTGATTTTTTCCCTTGAATCGGTGTTCGGCATTATTTTTGCAATTGCCGTATGGCATGAAAACGTTACCCCGCTGCTGCTGATCGGCTGTTCGCTTATCTTTATCGCTATTCTAATATCCGAGACAAAACTCAGCTTTTTAAAATCACGGCTCAGTAGGGCAGTGTTTAAAAAATTCTTTTCATAGCAACTGCATAGACACTTTGCAAGGGCGCTAACAACGTTGATCTTATAAAAGACTGACAGGATCAACATCCGTTTCGATGTAGACTCCTGCGGCCGGTTTATATTCGGTGAGAAAACGGAATACCGCTTTTTGCATCGGCGTAAGCTCTTTTGACCGCAGCAGCAGCTGCATACGGTAATTTCCGGCAACGAGCGCCAGCATACAGTCGGACGGGCCGAGGATTTCAACAGAGTCTGACGGCAGCAAGCTGCGCAGCACAGCGCCGGCACTGCATGCAGCATGTTCCGCTTTCCGTGCATCCTTGCTGCGGAATACCAGCCGCAGGAGACGGGTAAAAGGAGGAAATGCCAAATCTTGGCGCTGCAGCAGCTCTTGCGCGTAAAAACCTTCAACATCATGATGTTGAGCGCATACGATTGCCGGATGATACGGACTGTAGGTTTGGATAATCACCTCTCCGTCAGGCACATACCGGCCGGCCCTTCCTGCAACCTGCATGATGAGCGAAAATGTCCGTTCTGCGGCTCTAAAATCCGGCATCTGTAAACCGGTATCGGCAAGTGCAATTCCGACAAGCCTTACGCCGGGAAAATTTAAACCTTTGGCAATCATCTGTGTACCAAGTAAAATATCGATGGAACCGGAGCGGAATGCAGCAAGTATCTGCGCAGCCTGTTTGTTTTTTTGCAGTACATCGGTATCAATACGCTGAATACTGCAATCGGGGAATGTTTTTCTAACCTGTTCTTCAATATACTCGGTACCGACGCCCATATACCCCGCTTCAATGGAACCGCATTCGGGGCACGCATTCGGAGGGCGGCTTTTCCAACCGCAATAGTGACACTTCATCCAGCCCTCGCTTTTATGCAGCGTCAACGGTACGGAACAATTTTTACAGAGCAGTTCATGCCCGCATGCTTTGCATTTGAAAAAGTGTGCAAAACCGCGCCTGTTTAAAAAAAGAATGGTTTGCTTGCCTTCCGCCTTTGTCCGCTGTATCTCAGTAATGAGCGCTCCGGTAAGAGCTCCTTGCGTACTGAGAAGCGATTCAATGCGGATATGCGGCAATGCGCCTCCTGAAAGCCGTTTGGTAAGAGACAGCGTGCGGAACACTCCCGTTTTCATCATATACCATGCTTCAACGGAAGGTGTTGCCGATCCCATTACAAGCGGGCAGCGGCGCTGCTTACAAAGATACATGGCGACTTGCCGAGCATGATAGCGGGGAGAAAAGCCCGATTTATAAGAACTGTCATGCTCTTCATCGATAATCACCAATCCGAGGTTGCGTACAGGAGCAAACACTGCACTGCGTACGCCGACGACAATCCGCGCTTCACCCCGCTTAATGCGCCGCCATTCTGCAAGTCGCCGGCTGCCTGTGAGGGCCGAATGCAGCACTGCGCACTGATCCCCGAACCGCATACGCACTGTTTCTGCGACCTGATGACTCAAGGTAATTTCCGGCACGAGATAGAGCACGGATTTTCCTGCAGCAAGCATACGCGAAGCTGCCTGTAAAAAAACTTCTGTTTTTCCTGAACCGGTAATACCGTACACATAAAAGAAACTGCCGTCCGTGCAGCCGGTAATGGCCTCTACTGCAGCCGTTTGCTCACCGGATAACCTGAGCTCTGAGGCGGAAAACCCGGCTTCCGTAAGATCGATCCCGTCCCCGCTCAGTTCTCCCACTTCCCGCTTTCCTGAAGGCAGCATCGCGGAGAGCGCCATTCCTTCGGAACAGAGATAAAAACGGGATATCCAGCGGGCAAGTTCTATATGCTCTTGTCCGAACAGCGGTTCTGCATCAATAATCCGATCAATAGGCCGTATATCGGCTTCCGAAAAAGGGCACTGTTCGGGCAGCGTATCATGTTCTTCTATAATAAAGCCGGTTAATTTACGCGCTCCGAATTGAACCGCCGCCCGTTTACCGATCAATGGCTCTCCGGTATCTGAGGTGTTACGGTAAAAAAAAGACTGAAACAGAGGAAGTTTGAAGACGAGTTTAAGCCATTGCGCCATCTGTTATGCCTGCGCTCGAATTTCCTGCAAACGGGCGCGGAAGCTCTTGAGGTCTTCCCATGCGGGGCGTTTGAGGCTTTCATCCCGCAGCAATGCGCTCGGATGATAGGTCGGCATTAGCGGAATTCCCTTATAGTTAAAAAAACGCCCCCGCAATTTTCCGATACCGTCCGATGTTTGTAATAAATGCTGAGCGGCAATACGCCCTACCGTTAAAATTATTTTAGGCTGCGTCAAGCGTATCTGAGCATCTAAAAAATCGGCGCAGCAGTCCCGTTCATCAGGCGCAGGATCGCGGTTTTGCGGCGGGCGGCACTTTACGACATTGGTAATATAGCAGTTGGTCTTACGGGAAAGCTGAATGGCCTCAAGCATCTTATCAAGCAGCTGTCCCGCTCTGCCGACAAACGGACGCCCTTGCCGGTCTTCATCTGCGCCCGGCCCTTCGCCGATGACCATCACTTCAACGGAATTGGTGAGGCGGGATAGCTCCTCAGGCCCTTCTCCTGCTACCGGATTGATGCGGGTTCCGCCCAAACGGCATGCGCTGCAGCGGGCAACCGCCGCATATACTTCAGGAAGCGACCTGAACGGAGTCGAAGTGCCTGATGAGCCGTTAGTTTCTTCCAGCTGAAACTGCGCTGCTGCGGCGCAGTTTCCTGTTTCTTCTCCAACTTCCAAAACAGGATGAGCCGTTTCGGGGGCGCTAAATGATTCGGGATAGGGGTCGGCACTTCTATGCCCTTCTATATATTCGGAGGCTGTCCTAAAAAAGCGGTACAGCGCTTCACATGTTTCAGCTTCCATAATTGTACGTTCATTCCTTTTTATGTGCTTTGCAATGCACCATTATACCATACGGAAACGAAAACAGTCTATAAAGCTCTTGCCGTGGTCTTGCCGGTATGAATCGGACGCCTTGCCGAGAGTTTATCCCTCTTAACAATTTGCAAACAGCAATCTATAATATAAATTGATGAAAGAATCGAAAAAACTGTTTATAACAATACTGCTTGCAGCGGGATTGTTGACCGCTGTCGCTGCGACGGAAAACGCAGGCAGGGCGGTACTTGGTATAAGCCCGCATGAAAAAGAGATAACCGTGACGGCGGTAACGGCAGACGGCTCGCCCGTACAGGTAGAAGGCTGCACGGTTACGGAATTCCCGAGCGGCGAAGAAACGGTACTTACGGCAACGGGAACAAAGGTTGTTCTTAAAGGCGCTATTACCGAGCTGGACTGTGGAGGCAACCGGCTTACAGAGCTTAACGTACAGGGGTTAACAGCTTTACAAAAATTATTCTGCGAT
>CAJPOL010000112.1 GCA_905372265.1 uncultured Treponema sp.
AATTGTTTACCGAGTTCGTTGCCCAAGGAAATAAAAGTGGTAAACTCTTTTTTGAATAAACGGTTCTTCCGGCGCGCCGTTCAGCGGTTTGCGTCTATCACTGTCATTCTTCTTTCAAGCGCACTCCTATTCGGGCAAACCGCTGAGGCGCTTTCCGATGCGCGGTCTCCGGCTGCGGATATGCAGCAGCCTCTTTTAACGGCTACCGAATGTGAAACGCTTTTAGAACACTATTACCTCACAGGCAAGTTCGATCCCCAACGCCTCTTTCAGAGCTTTGAATCGGTACGGCAAACGCTGCACGCCTCTGTTGAGCAGACTGACCTTTTCACCTTATATCTTTCATATAGTAAACTCATTGCTATGTTGTACGCATATGACGGAAATAGAGCGGCGCAACGGTACGAAAAGACCATCAGTACGGAGGCTCCCGCATTGCTCAAACGCGCAGCGCGGCAAAAAACAATCGGAAAGGAGCAAAAAGCTGCATGGTATGTACAATATGCCGATTATCTGTATGTAAAATTAGCACTACCGAAGAGCTCTTCTAGCATTGCCGCAGCGTTACCGGTTTTATACCGCAAGGCGCTGCTGCTCAATCCCGATAATACTGAGGCGCTCACAAAATTGGCGTGCTGGCACATATTCCCTGCCGATGAAACAACATCAAACTATAACAGCTTTATCGAGTCGCAGGAGGAAAGGCTTGAAACATTGACAGTAACCGACCGATTTACCGCATATCTTCTCTACTCCATCTACTATATGAAACGGTACAACAGCGAAAAAGGACGCGCCTATTTGCGCAAAGCTGCCGCTCTTTTTCCCGATCACGCGCTGCTTTCTCTCCTGTACGGTAATTATAAAAAAGGAAAGTTTGCGCTGTAAAGCGGGAGGTAAAAGATGGCAGGACTTATCGTTCAAAATCTCTATAAAAGTTATTGCGCGGCAAGTGGGCGCTATGAAGTGAATAAAAATATTTGCTTTTCCGCAGATAAGGGATCCTTTATCTGGATTTACGGTAATTCGGGGGCGGGAAAATCAACCTTTCTCAATGTCATTTCAGGCATTGATACCCCCGATTCGGGAACGGTTACATGGAACGGTACGGTATTACAGACACAGAACGACGCTCAGCGGGCGCAGTTTAGATTAGCGCACTGCGGTTTGATTTTTCAATTCTTTGAGCTGATTAAGGCTCAGAGTGTCTATGATAATGCGGCGCTTCCGCTCAAAATCCGCAGAAAATCAAAAAAAGAAATCGATTCAGTGCTGCTTCCCTTATTTGAATATTTTGAAATCCGGCCCCTTTTGCGTAAAAAGCCCGATCAGCTGTCAGGCGGCGAAAAACAGCGGGTGTCGATTGTCCGCGCCCTATCGACTCATCCTCAGTATATCATCGCCGATGAGATTACCTCATCGCTTGATCTCCAACACTCTCATCAAGCGTACGAGTATCTGCACCGCTATATCAAAACAAACAACGGCATCGGCATTTTTGTTTCGCACGATCCGGTCATCGGAACCTATGCCGATACGGCGTATGCTATGCAAAACGGTGATTTGACGGAAAAACCATTCGGAGATACATAATGTTTTTACTGAAAAGCGCATGGGATAATATCAGGTTTCACGGAAAAAGGAGTATTCTTTCGATACTGCTGATTGCTATTGCATCGGGGGCGATTTTATTATACCGAGGATTTGTTGAATATTCGGAACAAGGCATGGCGCTCGGATTTATTAAAACGTCAGGCCATATTCAGATCAGCCGCGCACCGGCGGATGGTACGACTGAAAGCGAATCCTTGTTGACGGCAGCCGATTTAGACAGTCTAAAGCTCATTTTTGCAACAACGCCGCATGTTTCGGCATACGATGCCGTTTTGCGTGTACAAGGGATAATCGGAACCGAGGAGCGTTCCGCCCTTTTTTGGGGCGCAGGATATGATGCGCCGCAGAAGTTCGGGGCAACCGCAGGAACACCGGTGTTCGCAGGAGAACAAGGACTTGTAATAGGAAAGGACTTATTCAAAACGCTGAAATTGGATAGCGTACAGTCGGTCTCCGTCAATATTATGTCTTCGATTGGACAGAGCGGATTCCTTACCGGCTCATTTGACGTAAGCGGTTATCTGGATACGGGCGTACCGCAAAACGACGCAGGTTTTGTTATCGCCTCGCGCAGCGCTCTTCTTGATTTTTTTGAGCTTGAAGATTCCGCATCGTATATCCGGCTGTTTTTGCAAAAAGATTCCGATATGCCGGCTGTGCAAACCTACCTTGACCGGTATTTTGCAGAGCACGGCGTCCCGTTTCAAACTAAAAATTGGAAAACGCTCAATCCTTCATGGGAACAGATCAGCGGCCTTTTTAATGCGCAGTTCACGGTTATTAGCGGCATTTTATGCGTGCTTATCTTTGTCGCGCTGACGCAAAGTCTATCGGCAAGTTTTATGGAGCGGATCGGAGAGTTTGGGACAATGGAAGCAATCGGATTAAAAAAGTCGTCTCTTATCGGGATGCTCGTGCTTGAAGTCTGCTTTCTCAGCCTTGCCGGTATCATAGGCGGCATCTTGTTCGCTCAGTCGGGAAATATTCTAACGGAAATCTTTCATATCACGATGGTGCCACCCGGATACAGCAAGGGGTATCGCCTTAATTTTTATATAACCGCACCGGCAATCCTGCGCACGCAATGTTTTATCTTCTTAACGGCGGTTATTTCGGTATTCTATCCGATATATACGATTCGGAAATACGGGGCAGTGCAGCTCATTCATTACAACGGCAGCTAAGCGCGTGATAGGTTGATGTTGCTTTACGCACTTATCGTTGATAAGAAAAATCTAGGAGGATTTTATGGCTATGGTTTCGGTATTGCAACAGAAGGCTTTTCTTATCCGGATAATTTTGATGAAGATAATGAGGAAATTGCAAAACTTTTTTGAGATAGATAAGGCAAATACACGGAATACAAACATGCAAAGCAGAAAAAAATATATGCTTTTTTGCATCTTTGTTTTTGTAGGCCTTGCCTTGTATGCGCAGGAGCCGCGTGAGAGTGAAACGCTGACCGAACAAGAACCGCAAAAAACGGAACCGGCAGGTTTTGATGAGCCGGTACGGGTTTCCGCATGGAAGATTATTCCGCACTATTACGGGCTGCCGGTTTCCGTACAGCTCGGTCGGTTTTACCGGAAAGAAAATTTCAGTATATTCCCGAATATCGGTTTTTCCCTAATCGCAGGCGATTCTACGCTTTTGAATAGCTCGGCAGGCGTCTCTATCCGGAAAAAAACAGTCCTCTTTGATGCAGCGGCGGTATACGGCCTTTTCCCTTTTACAATGAATAAGCCTCCGGCAGAGCAAGTCGCATATGGGGTGAGCTCGTTCGGCTTTGCTTTTCCGAAAGTAACGGTAACGTTTCCGTTTCAAGCAGGCAGACAGCGGCGCAATCGCATTGCAGCTGCTGCCGAAACCGAGCTGCAAGTCGTTACAGAGCTTTCAGGCGGTATACGCGCCGAATTTTTCCTCGCCGATTTCGGCTTTTTTAGAAGTGCCGGCAGAGCAGCAATGCAGTATTATTGGATTTCGCAAGGAAATTTTCATTACTATACGATGATAACCGAGATTCCGGCATCGTTTCATCTGTACTATGTTGACTTTGCCTTTATGTACTCGTTTTTTCACACAAGGACTGTGCAGTACGGCTATACTGCGCCGGATTACCGGTATGATGTAGGGAGGTCTCAGAGCGGGCTTACCGGACGGGAAAGTTTTAAAGCAGCTGTCCGCTACTGCGACCTACACCTTTTCAGCGCGGAATTCCGCTGGTATCCTGCGCGGCTCGGTGCTGAGACAAACGGCTTTTTCCTTTCGTTCTTTACCGATGCAGGGATCGGCATTACGGCAGCGCAAAAGCGTAACTTGTTACTGGAATATGGCGGAGGGCTCGGCTATACCCTCTACGACAGTGTTCCGCTCACCTTTCAAGCAGGTGTTAATCAGGATATGCAGCCGGTCTTTTACCTCAGCGTCGTTTCTCGCTTATCCCACCGCCCGTAACATTATGTTATTGCAGTAGCATCATTGTTCATTTTTGGGCTACAAGTTTGCAGGATCAAACTTGTGTTCAGCGAAGTACACGGACGTACTTCGCTGAACGAGCAACGCCGTAGACGGCGTGCATATTTTCAAAAGATCAATAGGTATAACTTTCAGTCAACCCCGACTTCTCAATCATACTCTTATACAGTGCCGATTTTTGCAACAGCTCTGCGTGTGTACCTTCCGCATCAACTTTGCCCTGATTCATTA
>CAJPOL010000113.1 GCA_905372265.1 uncultured Treponema sp.
GGTTTCAGCAGGGAATGACACAAGGAGTTGCACAAGGTATGCGCCAGGGCGAAGCTCGCGGCTCCCGCCAAAAAGCACTTGAAACGGCACGGCTGATGCTTCACCGCAGCTATCCGGTGTCTGAAATTAGCTTGATGACCGGCCTGAGCAAAGAAGAAGTGGAAGCTCTTCAGTAATTAGCACTTGATGCCGGTGTGAAAGCCGCTACAAAAATCTTAGCGTGCTTTGCGTACTCTGCGGTTAATAAAAATAGAACCGCTAAGAACGCGGAGGATAAGGAGGAATAAGGTTAGTATGGAAACCAATACTGTACCTTTGCGATCCCTGCGTACTCTGCGGTTACATGAATACTGTACCTCCATGTACAGTATTCATGTCAAGTTTTTGCTAATAGCAAAAACTTGTTACTGCTTGGAACCACCGCCATCCATGGCGGTAAACCGCAAAGAGCGCGAAGTACGCGGAGGGTAATAGCGAATAAGGCCAGTTGAAAGCCGGCACGAGTAAAAAAATCTTCAAGTTTCTTCTTCACTGCCGATACTGTGTAAGAGAGGTTTGTATGATTAGAGGTTGGTATACTGCCGCAAGCGGTATGAATGCGCAGCAAAAACAGCTTGACGTTATTGCTCAAAATTTGGCGAATGCCGATACAACGAGTTATAAACGCGATGTCGCCGTGCATAAAAGTTTTTCGGAACTGCTTATCAGACGGATGAGAGATGACGGTGTTGTTAAAAATCCCTTTGGTTCCTCCGATAGTGCCCCGATAATCGGAAAACTCGGACTCGGTGTTGAATTAAATGAAATTTTCACCGAATTTGAGCAGGGGTCATTAAAACAAACAAATGCGCCGTCGGACTTTGCGCTTGAAGGAAAAGGCTTTTTCTGTGTGGAGACTCCGTATGGAGAACAGTATACCCGTAACGGTAACTTTCTGGTTGGAGTAGAAGGATATTTAATGACAAAAGAAGGCTATCCCGTTATCGGTGAGAACGGCAGAATCTTCTTGCAGGATAAAGAGTATAAAGTAAACCAGAATGGAGAGGTATATGCCCGTCCTATAACCGAGCCCGATTCCGATGCAGAGTTTACCGATCGGCTTAAAATCGTAACCTTTGAGAATGACCGGTATCTCAAGAAAAAAGGTTCCAGCTTTTACCGTGATACTGCTGTTTCGGGTAAAGCAATCGCTGCGGAAGGCGGTGATCGTCCGGTCGTAGTGCAGGGATTTGTTGAAACGTCTAATATCAAAGTAGTGAATGAAATGGTCAGTATGATAGAAGTGAACCGTGCATACGAGGCAAATCAAAAAACCATTCAGTCTGAAGATACTATGATGGGAAAGCTCTGGAACGAGATTGTCAGAGTAAAATAAGCGAGGAGAAGCACTCATATGGTTAGAAGTTTATGGACTGCCGCAACCGGCATGAACAGTCAGCAGGCAAATATTGATACGGTTGCAAATAACCTTGCAAACGTGAATACCAGCGGCTTTAAAAGACAACGCGCTGAATTTGAAGATTTGCTGTATCAAACGATACGGACAGCGGGGACACCTGCAACGGAAGATACCATTACGCCTGTCGGTGTTGAAATGGGACACGGTGCAAAATTGGCGGCAACTCAGCGGAATTTTGAGCAAGGTTCCTTACAGCATACTGATGTTGTTACCGATGTGGCGATTACCGGAGAAGGTTTCTTCCGTATTTTACAGTATGACGGCACATATGCTTATACGCGGGATGGTTCTTTTAAGATTGATGCGGATAGGCAGCTGGTAACTTCAAACGGTCTGCGGTGTCTGCCTGAAATTATTTTCCCTGAAGATTATATTAAACACACGATTGCAATTAGTCCCGATGGGCGCGTTACCGTACGGGTAGGGGAGCAGGATGATCCGGTAGAAGTCGGTCAAATTGAACTGTACCGCTTCCAAAACCCTGAAGGGCTTTCAGCGCAGGGCAGTAATTTATTCAGACAAACCCCTGCGTCTGGACAAGCTATTGCAGGCCGGCCCGGCTTTAACGGTTTTGGAAAAACGGAACACAAATTTTTAGAGATGTCGAACGTGTCTACTATTAGCGAAATGGTCAACATGATTGTGGCTCAGCGCGCCTATGAATTTAATTCAAAGGCAATTCAAACGAGCGACAATATGCTTGGCACCGCAGTCGGACTGAAACGGTAGTACCGCTGCAAAAACATGGTACGGTAAAAAGGAGCGGATATGATGCTTGAAGCAATAGATAGAACTGCGTATGCGCCGGTTTATGAACAGAATAAAACTCTTTCGATACAGCAAAGCGGCGCTTTTTCTCAGCTGCTTAATCGGGTTACAGCCGAATCCTCCCGGTTGCCTGCTTCAAACGATAATCCGCGCACTGCCGTATCGGGCCGATTGCAGGGAGACTATCTGAGCTCATTTGAAATCCTCAATCCAACCGCAGAGGATCGCCATGCGCAGCCGAGAGGCATGGGGGCTTCGGCGGCAATTCAATCCGGCGCATCAGAGAAAACCATCGATAAAACCTCCGAGCTCTATCAGCAGGCGCTTGAGTTCGAATCCTATTTTGTTAAAATAATGCTTGACTCCATGCGGAGCACACTTGGGAATACAAGTTTAACGGGAAAAAACAGTTTTGCCGGTAAAATGTATGAAGATATGATGTATGAAGAACTTTCAAGAACCGTAACAAAAAATGCAGGGCTTGGACTTGCCGATCAAATCTATCTCCAGCTGGTGAACTGACAGGGTATCATCTTACATGAGATAAGGCTTTACATATACTTCTTTCTTTACCTCTGTTCTTTCAGGCTTGTCGCTGTAACCGCTCGGGTTATTGCCCATTACTCTTTCCCACAGCTGTTGTGTTACTTCCGTTACCCCGAGCCGGTAGGCGGGAAGGGGTATCGTGCGTACCGGATTATCTGTTTGTGAATTGTGTCCTATAGTTCGGCTTTTACGGCGGCGATTTCCTTCATCATAAAGCACACGCCGTCTACATTAGCTGAGTCGCGTTTTGTTGCTGAAGATGTCCGCGGTTGTAGCTGTTATTATAAACTATTCATGTGCTTGCAGCACGCCTTTTTTTATAATTATATTACCGTATAAGCGCCGCTCGCCTGAAGAGAGAACGCAGTAGGCTTTATCGCAATACTCATAAAATCCGAAGCGATCGATATAGCCTATATGATTTTCATTAAACCCGTATGCTTTTAGCACTTTTTTATAGTCTTCCCAAATAACCGGAACAGTCGTATCTCCTTCCACCACCTTCATAAGCTGAAAAGGTTTTTGAACATATGTGTCAACCGGAAATATGTCCAAAATAGCTTTTAAAATATCAACACTACCTATACCGGGCACTGCACTATAATGGGCTGCCTTGCAAGAATACGCAGGATAATTGGCATCAACAATTGCGATTTCATCTCCATGTCCCATATCGCACAGAATTTTCAGCAAATCACCCGATAATAACGGTGAAATCTTCTTTAACATACGAATACTCCTTTCCACATCCTGCAATAAGTAAAATAAGCGATAGCAAAGTAGTAAACTTTTTCATACTCAACAATTTTAATACGTAATGATGATTTTCTTAGCGCCTATATCTGTCAGCACCTTTAAAGGAATTGCGGTGCCTGTTACCCATGCATATATCTGCAATTTTTCAGGATTATAAACCAGTGCAGAAGTATTTCCCAATGCCGGTATTGATGCGATACCATCAAAAAGATTGTGACTGTCTTTTACAGAGATAGCTTCATTAGTTCCATTATGAACAGTAAAATTGACAGGTAAAGCATCCAAAATTTCATAATGATTATCTGATATTTGTTTCAGAGTGTTTCGTCCAGTATTTAACGAAATATTTCCATCATGGTATATCGGCAATAGAATAGACTTGTGTGCCGGAATAGTAATTGCAGAGGACAGTATCTTTTTATCATTCTCTTTAAAATTTTTTACCTCAATGATTGCGGCGTAGTTTGATTTATTCTCAATAGCTACATCTTTTGTTTTATACATCTGGCATCCAGCAATCGTCAAAATGACCAGCACTAGAGCAATAATCTTTTTCATAGTAATTCCTCTTTAAAATGTATTATATAACACATGTCGGCCTGTGAATCCTACAATTAGGTAAAGTATAGACGAAAGCGAACAGGCTGGCAAGAGGGTAAGTTCGGAACCGCGGAAATGCGCTGTCTTTACTTTTTCGATTAATCATAGTACAATAGCACGGTTATTTAATTC
>CAJPOL010000114.1 GCA_905372265.1 uncultured Treponema sp.
ATACCCTTTGTTACGACGCAGAGCGTCGGGGTATTAAACCCTCCGCACGAATAAAGTTCCCTGACATCTTCTTGAGAAAGACCGGTTGCTTTTGCGATATTTTCAACGGATAGTCCGAACTGTAGAAGATTTTTTGCCGTTTCGAGTGCTTTTTGATGGAAACCTTGAGATATTCCTTGGGCAAAGGGTATCGTATCAGTACAATTACCCATTATCTATCGCCCATTCCTTGATAGTTCTGGTATTTTCATCAAAGCTGCTTCCAATCAGTACAATCTTCTTCCCGTCCATCTTATACTTTGTGGCATAGGTATTCTTTTTGATTTGATCGAGTGCCTCTTCCGCACTGCCGCTGCCGGTGAGCTTAAACTCGAAAATGTAGATCGTGTCTGCTGTCCTCACAATACAGTCAGCTCTGCCAGTACTACAATATACTTCCGTCTGCACAAACTGCCCCATGAGCGCAAAGATCAGGTACACAGCCGCCTGGTAGTTCTGTTCACGCAGTTTCAGCGTTTCTCCAGTGAAGTTATCATACGGAATGCCTGCGATAATTGACTGTATCCGCTCCATAAAAGAGTCAACTTCCCCTTTACGCACATCCTGAACAAACTTCCACACTGACTTTCCGGTATCACCCAGCGATAGCCTTGAATATGCAGGCAGCAGATTCTCTAAAAAGCCGTATCGTACCTCATTATTCGGAAAACCGAGCCGGTATATCCGGGCTTCTTTGATATAGCCCTTAATCGTTAAATATCCTGATTGAAACAGAATAGGTAAGGCATCTTCTGCTACAGCCCGATAGGTTTCCAACCCTGATTCAGTGAGCTCTACATTGCCGTCTAAGTCTGGAATAAAATACCGGGATTCTTTGAGATAGTTGACTAAAAAAGTCGGGGTACCGGTACCGAACCAGTAACTTCTGATTTCTTTTTTAGCAAAGGCACTCAAGACACTGAACGGATTATACAGACCGACACCCGCCGGATGGAACCGATATCCGTCATACCATTGCTTAAGGTCAGCAAGTGCTTGCTGATAGTCCATCTGTTGCTCGTCGGCAAGGATTTGTATTTCCGGCTGAAAGTTTGTTTCCAGCTCTGTCTGGGTGATACCGCAAATACCGGCATATTGTTTTTCCATTGATAGATCCCGGAGGTTATTCAGATCGCTAAAAATGCTAACCTTGCTGAACTTGGTAACACCGGTTAAAAAGGCAAAGCGGATATATTCGTCGCAGGTTTTAATCACCGAGTAAAAGGCTTTGAGTGTATTGCGATAATCTTCGTTTAAGGATTCATTCATACCCATCGTCTGTAAGAGCGGTTTATCGTACTCATCGACAAGAATAACTGCTTGCTTGCCGGTTTGCTGATATGCCCGTTTCAAGAGCCTTTCAAAGCGCGAGGCAAAAAACGGTTGTTCTTCTTTCGGTGTCGAAATCCCGTATACAGACTCCGCTTCAGATAACATAACATGCAGCCGCTCATTTAAGGTTGCCGGATCGATATATTTTCCGACATTAAAGTCAAAATACAGCACCGGATATGCTTCCCATGCAGCTCTATTTTCTTGTGCAGCTTGCTCTTCTTCCGCTTTTTCAAGATACAAGCCGGTAAACAGTTCTTTTTGCCCCAGAAAATATGCAGCTAACGTCGAAAGAAAGAGGCTTTTGCCAAACCTCCGCGGACGGCTGAGGAAGTAGACTTTATTAGCCATAGTTAATTGAGCTATATACGCCGTTTTATCAACATAGAGAAAATTCTTTTTCCGTAAATCCTTAAAACTCTGTATACCGATCGGCAACTTGCGTGAAATGTTCATAGCGATAGTATAACAAGGATATTGTCTTTTGCAAATATACGGTGCATATACTTCGTCAGCAAATGTACCCCCTAAGTACATTTGCTGACGGCGAGTTTCACGGACATCCTTGTCCATTCTGAAAGCTAAACTTTGAATTTAGAAACTTCCTCCGCCAAATTTCCAATGCTCTGTTTATTCTTCTGCGTCAGTGCATTCACTTCCTGCATGGTATTGTTAATTTGTACAATACCGGAGGCCATCTCGTTCATGCTTTCGGTGATAATGTGGGTAAGATTATCCAGTTTTTGCATCTCTTTTGCGACTCCCTCTCCGCCTCTCAGCATTTCCTCAGAGCCGGCCTGTACTTCCGTCGTTACCGTGTTGATGCTCTTAATTGCAACCAGCACTTCCCTACTGCCGTTTTCCTGCTCCCGCATCGATTCGGTCAGGCGAGAACTCATTGTCTTAACCTGCTCGGCAAGCGTGAAAATTGCGTTAAACTTTTCTTCTACCGTTTTAGCAGCACCGGAGAGGGTTTCGATTTCTCCGCTGAGCGTTTTCAATGTGGCGGTGATGGTTTTGCCCTGTACCGAGGATTCCTCGGCGAGCTTGCGGATTTCGTCTGCAACGACGGCAAACCCCTTACCGGCTTCTCCTGCGTGGGCTGCTTCTATCGCAGCATTCATCGCGAGTAAATTCGTTTGCGAGGCAATATGCTGAATAACATTGGAGGCTTCCATCAAGGAGCCTGATTCTTCGGCAATTTTCTGTGTTACGGTATTGGTCGTATCCAGTGTCGCTTTGCCTTCGCCGGTTGCGGAAGTGAGACTTTTAATGACGTCATCGGTTTTGCCGAGCGTCTGTCCGATGGCGGCAATATTCGCAACCATTTCTTCTACCGAAGACGAAGACTGTGCGACGCTCGCCGCCTGTGTTTCGATGTGGTTATTCAACTGTTTAATCGTTCGTACAATTTCTTCGATGGTTGCTGCCGTTTCGGTAACGCTTGCCGCTTGGGTTATCGCCTGCTGTTTAACCCCGTCGATATTTGCGCTAATCTCATTTACCGCGCTGGCGGTTTCTGTCATGTTGGAAGCAAGCTCATTACCGATCTCTTCCATATCGTTACTATTGATACCGACTTGCTGGACTGAATAGCCGATTTTTTCGATTGTTTCGTTAAAGTATTCAGCCATATCGGTAATTTCATCATTACCATGCACCGGCAGACGCACGGTTAAATCGCCGTCTCCCTTTGCAATATTCCGCAGAGCGGAAACCACCTTTTGAATCGGTTTTACTATTGCACGGGCAACAATATATACGGTGATAAACGCAATCAGTAAAATTGCAAGACCGATACCAATCATCGAGAAGCGCAACGAATTTACCGTTCCCATAAATTCTTCTTTTGGGGCATTTATAACAATCGTCCAATTTGTTGTCTTCATCGTAGCATGAGATGCAATCTTATGTATTCCTTTATAGGTATAGAAGTCGATAGAAGGCTCATCTATTTTTACGGCCATCTGTTCGAAAGCGGCAAGAGAAGCAAGGCTTTTATCGGTCTCGGCCATCTTTATTACATTCTCCATAGCCTTTACTCTGGCAAAGTCTTTTGCCGCAATAGTAGTTCCCGTAAGACCGAGAATATAGCAATACCCTGTTTTGCCGACAATAATATCTTCTATATCATGTGAAAGAGCTGACGCTTCGACCGTTGCCAGTAAAACACCAATGATAGCGTGATTATCATCATAAATAGGAACGGCAAATGCAAGAACAAAAGCTCCGTCTAATCGAGAAACGAGCGGTTCGGCAACAAAATTTTTCCCTTTGGCAGCAGCCATGAAAAAATCTCTGTCGGAGACATCCAGCATTTGTCCGCTGTCCGTATATCGTGTTCCTTTCATGTCGCATAAATCCATTTTGTGAATTCTAGCGTTAAATGCCGCCTCTTTTTTTAAAAACGCTGCCTTTTCCCGATAGGAAACGGCAGGATCACGCAGTATGGGAGTACGGGCAATACCTTCAAAAAATTGAAAAAAAGCCGTAACTCTGGCATCGATTAGGTTTGTCGTATAGGTTGCCTTATCGATAAGATGCGTTTCAACTTTTTCCGTTACCGCTTTACGGGCAGTTCTCACTGCAAGAGCCCCTTCAACAAAGGAGGCCATTGCAACCAATAGGCCGAAGATAAGAATAAGTTTGTAGCGAAGCGAAAAACGCTTTTTCATTGTACACCTCCTATAATTTTATATTGAGGAAGTTTCAACTTCCAAAGGGAGTTTCCTTTGGTCTCCCTGTTTCAGATAAATTATGCGATGATAATGAACTAAGAACAAATCATGAAGAATTGATGTCCTTGAAAAGAGACCGCATCAACAAATGCACATCCGTATTCATTC
>CAJPOL010000115.1 GCA_905372265.1 uncultured Treponema sp.
GTCCTGCGGCGTACCGCAAAACAACGGGGCTGACTATACCCTACTTTCCTACCCACTGTCAAGCCCTTACTCTCACTTTTTCTCAAATCTTTCAAAAAAAAATCAGATAAGCGCGCTATAGGCTCTAATCTCAACATCAATAGTAAAAACTTTCTAAACCGTATTAAAACCGAACAACAAAGGCGAACTGGCCACTATACAAATTTTATCCTAAAAAAATACACAACATTCACGCGGTCTTAAAAAAAGACCGCACGACGAAAACATTACGAAAAGAACTTTTCAAGTTCCGGCATATCAATAGTTTTTAATAACTCTTTTCCATCTTCATCAAGCACGACTACCATCGGCGCAGCCGATACCCCATGGTCAGCCATGAATTTTTTTCCATCATCGGAAGATGCATCAAATACCTTCTTATCAACATCGGGCAAATCATTACAGTATGCCTTTAGCTTTCCGCTTACATCATCTCCCGTCGCGATTACATGAACAATCATAAAACCTCCTCAAATTCCGCGCCCCACAAAGCGTCCGCCGATTACTCAGTTAAGATACGGATAATACCAGCCTTATCGGTTGTAGTAAGGATTTCTTGCCGTTTTTCAGCACTCTTGAACAACAGACTCACTTCCGCCAGAAACTGCAAATGCGGACCGGTTTTATCGACCGGTGAAAGAGTCATAATAAAAATACGACACGGCTCTTGATCAAGAGAATCAAAATCAACGGGATTATCTGAGATACCGATACAAGCCACAAGATCATCAACAGAATCGGTTTTACCGTGAGGTATTGCAATACCGTGCTTCATACCGGTAGACATCTTCCGTTCACGATCAAGAACACAGGAACGGGCAACAGCCTTATCCTTTACCTTTCCTGCCTGAACAAGCATGTCAAGTAATTCATCAATAATCGCTTCTTTAGAAGTTCCCTTTAAGTGAAGATTGACAGTCTCAGGCGTCAAAACAGTTTTCAAGTTCATGTATTTAGTGTACGGGACTTTGTAGGAAAAGTCAAGGTTTTTATTTTTATTTTATGCACATTTGCGCATCATTCCAGATATTTTACGGTATCAGAATTAACCCAAAGAAAAGCACACCGTCTAAAATCAAGCGCACCTCCTTTGAAGAGAATAGCACTTAACGACCATGGCATACCGCCAAAAAGCTCAAGCAGCTTTTTAGCGGTTTTTATTCATGCAGAAAGCTTCATACCCCCAGCGCTTCCTGAGCCTAACATGAGGGTACTAAAGCCGCCCGCACCCACCTTCCTGAGAACAATCAAACCTCAATAAGCCATACCGTTTACCGTTAAAGTCTCCATCCATAACATTTTGACTAATGTAACCGTCAACGTATCCTTTTCTGCTTTCACATCCTTACGGATGTACACGGTTATTCCGTTATCTTCAAAAACATCGTAGTCGCTGGGAGAATCGGGTGATCCGGCATACACGGCCGGTTGTGGAACAGCCCCCCCTCACGTACGGCAACTGCCCAAGTACGCATATACGGTATTGTCGCCATGCTTTGCAAGAAAGGCGCGAGCTTTTTCATCTACGGTAACAATCATAGAACCTCCTCTTTAATTAAAAAAGAAATAGTATTGATTCCTAATTCAATTTCTCCATAAATATAAAAAGCTTTCGGCAATTAGTCAAATAGTTCTCTCCGTTTTCAGTCTGTTTAGTACCTCCGCGCGCGCAATGAATTGCATACGGCAAGCAATGCAACGCCGACGTCCGCAAACACGGCCGCCCACAACCCGATAATACCTAAAGCGCCGCCGAGCAAAAAAGCAATTTTTACCGCAAACGACATAATAATATTTTGTTTAACGATTCGTCTTGTAAAACGCGCCGACCGGATTGCCTGAGCTATAAGAGCAGGATTATCGTTCATTAACACCACGTCAGCGGCCTCGATTGCCGCATCAGTACCGATAGCCCCCATTGCGATTCCTATATCGGCACGCGCTAAGACAGGAGCATCATTTATTCCATCCCCTGCAAATGCGCATACCGCCCCCGCATCCAGCTCTTTCCGCTCCGCGCTGATCTTTTCAAAGCGGGCTACTTTCTCATGCGGCAATAATCCGCTGCTGCAGCGGTCAAGGCGCAGTGCGCCGGCAATTTTTTCTCCGGACTCCTTTGTATCGCCGGTCAACATTTCAAGATAACCGACCCCTACGCTGCGCAAATCTTTAATCGCCTGTACCGATTGCGGCTTCAAGCTGTCGTTACAAATGATACAGCCGATATAGTTCCCGCCGTAGGAGAAAAAGATTTTTACACCTTCCTGCTCGGCAATCGTATGCGGCTGCGGTTTACCGGCGCTGAAAATAAAAGCGGCGGATCCTGCGGAGAGTTCTTTTCCCCGCCAGTACATTGTTACACCTGCACCCGCTTTTTCGGCGTACTGAGAGACCTCGTTTGCGCCTCGGTCAAACTCAGCAACAGTATCTTTCCCTGCGAGTCCTTTGACATAATTCTTTACTGCCTGCGCCGCAGGATGCCCTGAATGGCGTTCGGCTGTGTAGGCCAGCTCAAGGAGCATATCCTGCGTAATGCCGTCCGCCGGAATCACCTGCCGAACCGTCAAATGTCCGGTAGTAAGGGTGCCTGTTTTATCAAATACCACCGCATCGGTTTTCGCCAATGCGTCAATAAAATCTGCCCCTTTAATAAGAATACCTTTTTTTGCAGCGCCGCCGAGTCCGCCGAAATAACCAAGCGGAACGGAAATGACAAAAGCGCATGGACAGGAAATGACAAGGAATACCAGCCCGCGTGAAATCCACGGCACAAAATTATTCCACGCAAGCGGAAGACCGGCAGCCAGCGAACCTACAACCGGCGGAATCAGCGCAAGCGCAAGCGCTCCGATAGTTACAATCGGCGTATAAATACGGGCAAACTGAGAAATAAGCCGTTCCGCCTTTGCTTTACGGTTTTGCGCATCTTCGACTAAGCGGAGCATTTTTGCTGCCGCAGTATTGTCGGCTGCGGCGATTGTCTTGATAACCGCTAATCCGTCGATATTGACAAAACCGGCCAGCACCGTACCTCCGGCTTCTACAAAACGGGGTAGACTTTCTCCCGTCATTGAAGCCGTATCAAAAGAACAGCTGCCTTCGACCACTATTCCGTCAAGAGGTACCCGCTCCCCTGCTTTAACAAGGATCAAAGAGCCGATCGGTACGGCTTCGGGAGGAACGATAGTCTCCTCACCGTATTCATGGCCGCAGCATGAACAGTCTTCAGCATGTTCATGGGTATGATGGTGATCATGACAGGAATGATGATCATGACTGTCAAGGCACGGCTCATCGTCAGAGCCGGAATGTTCATGCTGTTCCATATGAGCATCCGTTTCTTTATAGAGCCGGACAAATTCAGGACGCAATCCCATTAAATTCGTAATTGACCGGCGAGATTTCTGTACGGCAGCGGACTGCAGCAGTTCACCTAAATTATAAAAGAGCATTACGGCAGCGCCTTCCGTCCATTCGCCGAGCACAAATGCGCCGATCGTTGCAAACGTCATGAGGAAATTTTCATCAAAAAGCATTCCTTTACCGGCAGTTTTAATCAGCGTTTGCAGTACTTCGATACCGGCAACAAACCACACGCCGATATATAAAAGCGATGACAGCTGCACGGAGAAAGACTGCGCTCCAAAACTCAATTCAAAACCGTGCAAAGCGGATATATCTAAAATGATTGCCGCTATAAAAAGCACTGCGGCCGCGCCGAATCGGATGACATCTTGTTTTTCCCACAAACCGTTCTGATGTTCAGCAGCTCCCTGAACTTCATGCGTGTGATTACCGCACGCTGCACATGAACACGCCATGTTTTTCTCCTCCTTCAATTATAAAGCATCTCTAAAAGCGTTCTCCGCTATGATGCAGCGATTTCTCTAATGACCTTCTTTTACGTGCTCCATACCGACCGTATACAAAATACCGACATGGTTATCCTCAATTGAGTAATAGATTTGCTTACCGACCCGCCGGTACCGTACAATTTTAGCTTGGCGCAAAATACGTAATTGATGAGAAA
>CAJPOL010000116.1 GCA_905372265.1 uncultured Treponema sp.
GGTTAGTATGGAAACCAATACTGTACCTTTGCGATCCCTGCGTACTCTGCGGTTAATAAAAAATAAAACCGCGGAGAATGCTAAGTACGCGGAGAGTAATGGGTCATGGTTTTGTGCTGAAAGCCCTTACCATACCGGAACAACATAAAAAACTACATATGAATGAGGTAATCAATGCCCTATAAAAGCCGGTTGCGAATATGTACATGCGTTATAAGACTCGTTCCGTTTTCTTCAATAGCGTTTCTTTTTTTGGAAATAGTTGCAGGCGTTTTACTTCCGGTACATGCATTTGCGCTGCAAAAATTGATCGATGCGGTTGTTTTTGCGTACCGGCATAATGAAAGCCCGTCAGTATTTTTTATTCCGCTTGCAGGCGTAACCGGTATCTACCTATTTCACGCCGTCTATGAACCGATAAAAAGCTGGTGCAGCTTCTTAATAGGCAAACGGCTCAACCGCTTCTTTGACGAAATTATTGCCGGTAAATTACAAATGCTCGATTATACGCATCTTGAAAACAGCCGCAATCTGGATGTCATAAGACGGGTGGAAGAAACGTCCGGAAATGCTGCTGTTGACTTATTTATCAACACATGCCGCCTCTTATCGGGAGTAATAAAAATTACCGGTTCGGTTGCGCTGCTGATGCGCTATCATTATATCATTGCAATACTGGTTACGCTGATATCGATTCCGATTTTTTTTATTTCCGCCAAATACGGAAAAACAATTCATGAGTGGTTTCAAATCAATACAAAAAAACGGAGAATGAGGGATTATCTATCTTCAATTTTTACCGATAAAACCGCCGCAGCAGAAATGAGGGTATACGGATATTTCCCGTATCTGCACGGCAAATGGAAAACCGTATCGGGCAGCCTCCGTGCCGCTGATTTGAAAATCCAATTACAGGCGTGGAAAAATACGGTCATTTCAAGTTTTTTATTGAACATTTTTGAGTATACCGTTTATGCTGTTTTGCTGTTGCCCGCTTTTTACGGTTTTATGACGATCGGAATATTCGTCGGCTTATCCAAAGCGGTTTCGGCAATAGAAGATATAATCTTATGGGAATTCAGCTCGCTGTTTACCTTTTTTGCCCGGAATAAAGAATACTGGCTGGAATACAATAGGTTTTTGCAGTATCGAGAAATACAAAAAAGCTCTTTCTCGCCAGAGCGCCGCAGCAGCCGTATAACCGGCATCAAGCATATAGCATTTAAAGATGTCTGTTTTACGTATGCGAATATGAGCGAGCCTGTACTCAACGGC
The DNA here is from genome assembly GCA_905372265.1 of uncultured Treponema sp. Classification (GTDB taxonomy): domain Bacteria; phylum Spirochaetota; class Spirochaetia; order Treponematales; family Treponemataceae; genus Treponema. The sequence continues at coordinate 1,276 of CAJPOL010000116.1, forward strand.
GTCAATTTTGAAATAACCGGCGGGCAGATGTGCAGTCTTGTCGGGATGAACGGCGCGGGAAAATCCACCATAATCAAATTACTGCTGGGCTTATATCAGCCGGATAAGGGCGCGATATATATAAACGGCATCAATACAAACAGCATGGACTTTTATGACAGGATGCGCTTCTTCTCGATTATTTTTCAGGATTTTGCAAAATATTGTATTCCGCTCAAAGACAGTATTATGCTTTCAAATATACATGACTGTAATGAAAACCGGATACTATCGATCTTGCAGAATCTCAATTTTGATTATCAAAAATTACCGGATCGCCTTGATACGGTCATGGGCTCTTTATTCAAAAACGGCGTTGACGTATCAGGCGGAGAATGGCAAAAAATCGCATTAGCAAGAATGCTGCACCGCAATGCCGAATGCCTCATTTTGGATGAACCGGCAGCGTCGCTAGACCCGATAAGCGAGGTGCGGTTATATAATCACATAAAACCTATGTTATCGGGCAAAACCTCGTTACTGGTAACGCACCGGCTTGCAGCGACAACATTTTGCGATAACATTGTTGTTTTATCGGACGGCAAAATTATTGAAAGCGGATCATTCAATGAACTTATCAAACAGGGAGGACTCTATGCACGCATGTATATGCAGCAAAAGCGGCGGTATCAAAGCTAACATACGCTTATTACGCAGAACGCTGTCCGCTGTTTTTACGGCAGCGCCGCTCCCGTTAGCGTCCGTACTGATGGCGGAACTCTGCATCGGCCTTATCCAAACACTGACGCTCGTCGTCTGGAAACAGAGCGTCAATACCGTCGAATCGTATATACACGGAAAGGCCGCATTCCGAACCGTACTGCTGTTTTTTGCTGCGGGTCTTTTTTCCTATATCCTTATGGATTTGTTCAGGATGATTTTAGAATCGCTTTATACGTTTTTGCTGAATAAACTCGCCGAATCATTTGAAGCGAAGTTATTTGAAACATGCAGTACCGTCAATAGTTTAAACTTTGAAGTCAATGAGCTGTACAACGAAATAACGCGCGCCCGCGATTCCGTGCACGGTGCTGCCGGTATCGTTATGATTATCGGTATCTTCATTATGGGCACCAGCAGACTAGCCTCTTTGGGAATATATGTTTTTCTCCACAACCCGCTGTTCATTTTTATTGTGCTGATGCCGGTTATCCCGATATGTATAACCAGAATGATAAGAGGCAAGGATCTGTACCGCCTGCATTACAGCCAATGCGAACGCCGGAGAGAAAGAGATTATTATAAAGAATGTTTAAAACACAAAGAGACTATCGTTTTACAAGCGGCATCTTATTTTTACGATAAGTGGACGCATGCATATAATCTTATCAATGATGAAGAAACAAAAACAAATAAGAAAATAACCGTTATTTTTTTGTGCATGAATATTTTAAAATACGGCGTCTACATCTGCGCCGTACTTATTGCCGCATACTATTTATACAAGGGGCTTATTGACGTCGGAACATTTGTTTTGCTTACCGGAATGCTGGAAACCGCCCATGCCACGATTGAAATTATGGTCATACGCGGCGGCGATATAAACGAAAGCCTCTATTATGCGCACGATTATTTCAACTTTCTTGATAAAGCAGATAACACTGCCGGCGCCGGTAACAAGAGCGAAGCTGTTAAAAAGAGCGAGGCCGCCGTTAATTCTATCATACTTCGGGATGTATGCTTTCAGTATCCGAACGCCGCCTCAGGCACCTTGCACGCCGTAAATCTTGCCGTAAAAAAAGGAGAAAAAATAGCCGTTATCGGCGTAAACGGGTCGGGTAAATCGACGCTGTTAAAAATTATCAGCGGATTATATAATCCCACAAGCGGCGACGTACTCTATAATGGAGAAAAACGCTTACCGGAGAAAACAGCGGACTGTTCGATCGTCTTTCAACAGTTTTGCCGTTATTATACAACGCTGCGGGAAGCTGTCGGACTCAGCGATGTCCATAACATGGGCGATACCGATGCGTTATTGCAATGGCTCAACCGATTCAATTTCGATCTGAACAAAACGCAAAGTTCCGTTGATGTGCAATTAGGGCGGGATTTTGACGGTATTGAACTTTCAGGCGGAGAATGGCAAAAAATCGCATTGGCAAGAGGCTTCTTTAAAAATTCCGATCTCATTATATTGGATGAACCGGCCTCTCACCTTGATCCCGTTAGCGAAGCTGCGCTGTTTCACCTCTTTCTTGAACTTTTTAAACATAAAACGGGCATTATCGTCACGCATACATTGCGGATTGCAGCTTTAGCGGATAGCATTATCCTCATGAAAAACGGAATGGTCGCAGGAAGCGGCTCGCATAAAGAACTGCTTGCATCAAATGCCTATTACCGCGAACTGTATGATGCGCACATGAATATGGAGGGGGAAGTCTCCCCCTGAGCTCCGGCTCTTGCCGCCTTTTCTGCCATACCGCCCGTCTGTCACGGACGGTATGTATTCTGCAAGGATTTTCGCTCCCGCTCAAATCTTGCGTTTGTTTAATACAAGCGGCGGTAAGGAGCCTCCGCTACCCCCTCTTTTTTAGCCTTTGCGATCTCTGCGTGCTCTGCGGTTAATTAAAATAGAACCGCGAAGAGCGCAAAGGGCGCAGAGTTTTTTATGGTAATACGATAAACAATGATTACAGCTGCATATCTAATCTTCGTGCGCTTAGGCTAGGGGGGATACCATCTATCTTCTTTGACCAAATATTTTTAAATTTTTTCTTGACAGCTTTCATAACCCATGATATATATATA
>CAJPOL010000117.1 GCA_905372265.1 uncultured Treponema sp.
ACGTAGAATAGATCATCGTATTGATGCCGATCATTCTGCCGTCCGAATCGAGAAGCGGGCCGCCCGAATTGCCGGGATTGATAGCCGTGTCGGTTTGAATCATATTTTTGATGATGATATTTCTGTCAGTTTGAATCGGACGGCCAAGAGCAGACACAATACCGACCGTCAGCGTTCGGGTTAAGCCGAAGGGGTTTCCGATTGCGAGCACCCGCTGCCCTACCTTGAGCCCGTCCGAATCGCCGAATTTTATCGTCGTAAGCTGAGTGTTTGCAGGCGGATCGAATTTGAGCACCGCAAGATCGTTCTCACGGTCTACGCCGATCACCTTGGCATTGTACTGGCTACCGTCCGAAAGGGATACGAATATTTTTGTTGCATCCTCGATAACGTGCGTGTTGGTAAGGATGTAACCGCGGCTGTCGATTATCGACCCCGAACCGGAGCCGCCTTCCTGCGGAATCGGTTCAAGGAACCAGTTTACCCCGACCGTTTCCGTCGTGATATTAACAACCGCATCGTTGGTATTTTCATACACCGAAATATTTTGCTTTTCCTCTGCAGTGTAACGGCTTGCCGGTTCCGCGGTAGCTGTCAGATACGAACTTGTCTGTTCCACCGGTTCCGAAATGGGCGCACTCCCGCTGCCGGTATTCTCATCGTCGGTAGTGAACACGCCGCTCCGGTGAGCGAGGGCAGTATTACTTCCCGTCAAGGCTTCAAGCTCGGCTGCGGCATCCCCCTGCGGTGTTTTCGTTCCGTGTCCTAAATAAAAGCCTACCCCATAAGCGGCAAGTGCAATAAAACAGCCGATAAGGGCTGCGGAAAAAATAAGTTGTTTTCTACTATAAAGCTTCATACGCGATCCTCTTAAACATAAGGTGGTTGCATCCGGCGCCAATACTCTTTGTTACAGCGCAAAGCACCGGAGTATTAAAATCTTCTGCACGAATCATCACATATTTTGGATAAATATACAAAAAAAAAGCACATCCGCCAATAGAAGGGCATCGAACACATCGGATTATTTTCAACAGCTTCTTTTTTCTGCGATATTCGATCTATTTGTCTTATACGGCTGTCTGAATGCTGAGTTTTTGCCCTTTCAAAAAAAAACATTCTCCGATATAATCGATCTATCGAATAGATAGTGCGTAGGACATAAAAAGTATGAAAAATCCGCTCGTTACAAAAAAGTTGCGCAAAACAAAAGCACGGAACTTAATCATCAGTATTTTATCTCAAGATAAAGATAAGGCTTTTTCCGTCGAAGAGCTGCATGAAGCCTGCGCGGCGGATCTGCAAATTGACTTGTCGACGGTATATCGGACGATGCATACGCTTGCCGAATCCAATTTTGTAACAAAGAGCATACATCCTGACGGAAAAGCCTATTTTCAGATTGCATCTCAACAGGGAACAGAACATCACCACCGAATTGTGTGCAGTAAGTGCAAGGCTTCAGCCGACATTGCCGTCTGTCCGCTTCACGATTTGGAAGACCAAATCTTATCCGAAACGGGCTTTACCATGACATCACACAGTATAGAACTTACCGGTCTTTGTCCTGCCTGCAAAGCTGAAGAGGAAGCACAGGCTGGGCAAACGGAAGCTCCATAATACCTTTCAATTCGCAAGAGCGGCAATCTTAAATCAATTTGTTCTTTTGCGCAGCGGCATAGAGTTTTGCATTCCACACATTACGGAAAATAAACTTATCACGCACCGTATTCTCTGTCATCGTATCCATACAGTTTTGCAGCGCTTTAAACGAACGGCTTAAATATCCATTTGCGCTATCGGATGTATTTCCTTCTTTACGGAGAAGCGCATCGTAACAAAGATACGAATATATGGAAGCGTACATATCATGGTGGCGGAGTGCTTCCCGTACGGTATCTTCAAGCTGTTGAATATATGTTTGGACAGAATCCTCTAACGCGCCGAACGCAAGTCTAAAGCGGTAATAGCTGTCCATAGCGGTATAAAACACCTGCATTGACGGTTTGCCGTATAATTTTCCCCAGACAAACTCTTCAGCAAGTACAAAACCGCTTTGATACGGCTCAAGCACAGCGGTAAATGTTTCGGGGCTCACTTGTATCTGTTCACGCTCGTCACGAAGAATGGGAGCAAGCAAAAATGATTCGATTAAAAACAAGAGCGCATCGGGAGACTTATCGAGGTTTGCAATAAAGATCGGCTGTGCCTTGCTTGTTTGCCCCTTTTGAGATAATGCCCTCGCATACCAAATTCTGCAAAGGGGTACCCATTCTTGGAAGTGCGTCGAAGCTGCTTTTTCCGCTTCTTGAAATAAAAGCTCCGCTTTGCCGTAGTCACCTAATTGCAATGCAACTCTCCCCTGCATAAACAGGCACGGTATTTTTTTAGGCTGTTCAAAATAATTCTCTGCATCCTGTAAGAGCCGTCCGAGGAAATTTTCAGCAGTATGCAAACTATTCTGTAAAAAGCAACTGATGCTGAGGTTAAACAATGCCTCGCATATAAAACTACTGTCGTTCAGCGCTTCGGCAATGTCAAGCGCATATTGAAAATATGTTATAGCATCTTCTATTTTATTTTGAGATAAATGCAGAAAGGCTACACAGGAAAGGGCGCGATATTCGCCTGCGGGGAAGGTGTACGCTTGGACGGAGGTAACGGCTTTTTTTACCGCATACACCGCTTCATTACTATTCTTTTGTTTGCTGATTTTTAATGCCTTTTGATAGCTTTCAAGGGCGGGAAAAAAGACCGTAAACTTAAAGGGGCTGATATCAACCTGAGGAATTTCCTTATCGGAATACTTGTGGAAGAAATAATGCAGCATGAATTGATCCTCCGGATCAAATTGCAATGCTAAAAAAATATCTTTCAGGTTTTCATCGGGACATAACATTCCCTTTTTATATTTGTCCCATAGGAAATCGGCTATATACTGTTTCGCCTTATCCTTTTCTGTTCCAAGCAGCTGCTCCAATCGCTCGACAGCGTATGGGTTTACCGAGTATATATCGTTTTTTACTTCGGTAATACCGACTGCATACATCCATTCATATAAACTCGTAATAAACGAGGAGCTTTTATGCAGCGAAAGAAAAAACTCCGGCATTTCATCGTCAAAGATAAATGAAGGTGCATATATTGTAAGATACGCAAGTTGTAAAAAATCAGTCGATAAGCCGTCAACCGTCATCGATTTTTCCGGCATCAGTCTGGCGTGGGCAGTAATGGGGAGAACACTGATCAGATGATTTGCCGCCTCCTCGTTTTTTTTGGTATATATAACGGCTAATTCGGTAGTATGATAGCTTTTTACAAAGACCTGAAAATAGAAGCGCGTATATAATAAAAATGCGTCAATAAAATAATCGGGATAATCGGAGCAAAACCGGTTCCGGCGGAAATAATACTGCACATGTTGAGCTTTTTCGTATTGAGCCTGTTCATCTTTCGAAAGCGCCGCCGCTACCGCGTGCTCGGTAAGAGGATGTACAAGCATAAAATGATACAGCGCATGTATCCACGTACCGGTATTCGAAAGATAGATACGATATTGAGTTTCCGCCGTTTCGTCGTGAGCCGTTTTCGGTACGATAAAATTAGCGCTGTAATAAAGTTTAACTTTAGGCACATATTCGAACCGGATATAGGCTTTCAAAAGCCGTTCCGCTTGTGCGGAGGCAAAAAAGCTGCGGCTCGGCACAAGGACGCTCCTATAAGCGGCAAAAAGATCTGCAATGACATCGTCAGAATCCGTTTCTTCACAGCAATCGATAATAACCCGGTAATCTACGACCCGTCTTTTATAGACACGCAGTAAATCGGCTAAATTTTGCAAAAATAAATTGGCGGAAAACACCGGAGCAACTTCACGGCTGCTAAAGCGGTAAATTGAGGCACAGGAAACTTTAAATGAGGAAGCACCGTTTGCTTCGGCCGATTCCGCGATGGTATTCAATAATTTTTGTATTTCAAACGGAGCAATTCTCACTAGCTGCCGTTCATAAGGAATTTCAAAATAGATACAGAGCATAACAACCTCGTTCC
>CAJPOL010000118.1 GCA_905372265.1 uncultured Treponema sp.
CATTGCCTGCGCAGGGTGCATCTACCCTGCAAAGCAGTATGTGGCGTATTAAACGCTTCTTTCTTTTTCAGCTCTTTTATGCTATGCTTCGCCTCTTGATGTTTATAGGACAAAGCTATGTATGAAAATGTACTTGGACAGCAACCGGTTACCGATCTCTTACGCGAGGAAATTCAGAAGGGCTGTTTTCCTCCATCCGTACTGTTCTCAGGGCCGGAAGCAAGCGGAAAGCTCACTGCAGCAATGGAGACTGCCCGTATTCTTTCGTGCGGGAACGACGGCAGCTGGAATTGTCCGTGCGATTCCTGCAGGAGGCAAAAAGAGCTGGTTGCAAGCGATTTACTGATTATGGGCAGCCGTGATGCCATCCTTGAAATAAAAGCCGCCGCCCGTTCTTTCTGTACCGCGCAGACACAGCCTTTGCGGTACCTATTTGTCCGCGCTGTCAGAAAACTGACTTGCCGTTTCGATGCCCGCCTTTGGGATACGGATGAACAGCGTTTTTTAAAAGCGGCTCCGCTTTTAGCGTCCATTGATGAGGAGCTATCCGATCTCACCGCCGAATATTGCAGCGGCGCGTATGCGGAAGATCAACGGCAGTTGGAAAAACGTGTTGAAAAAATTACGGATTTGTGCGGAAAGTTACAGGACGACTGTATGTATGATACGCTCCCCGTCAATCAGGTACGGAAAGCCTCTGCATGGGTTCGTTTGATGCCGGCAGGGAAAAAGAAAGTTCTAATTGTAGAAAATGCCGATAAAATGCAGGATGCTGCGCGGAATGCTTTCCTAAAAATATTGGAAGAACCGCCTGAATACGCCGTATTTATTTTGACAAGCAGCCGCCGCGCAGCCATCATTCCGACCATTCTTTCGCGGGTGAGACCGTATATTTTTGCGGAACGGGAGGCGGCAGTGCAAAAAGCCGTAATTGAGCGAGTATTCCGCGATCAGCCGTTTTGCACAAGCATCGCTCCTGAAAACAGCATTAACATTGTTTCTTATTTACAGAGTTTCTTATCCGTTACAGCCTCTGAATTTAAAGAGGCGGGAGCGCTTTTTTGGGAATACTGCTTTGCTCGGCTAAAGGAGAGCGGAAAGGCACCGCCTGCAATACTTACCGCAACGCTGAATACCTACCGCCAGCAGCGCCCTGCAAAGGAAGACAGCTCAATAGAAATAATCGTAAAAATGATACGCGGAGGTAAACCGCACCGGATATACCGGCTCTTTTTGGAAACACTTATTGAATTTTTACAAGACAGCATCCGTACCGGACAAAGCAGTGCAGCGGAATTAGAACAGTGCGCCCGTTTTTCGCAGTTTATACAAACAGCTGTGCAATCGGTTGAAATTTTGAACAGCACCCCTCAAGGAGCCTTGGAAACGCTGGCGGACACTATTATCTTATCTTTATAAAAAGAGCTTGTACGCAGATACCTATAATCCCATCGTATTTGCAGGATTCACGCCGGTATAAAAATAGAGATTTCCCTTGTCGGCATCAAAAACGCCTTTCAAACGCTTTGCTTCTTCCAGATTCGGGATACGGCGCAAAAAGCTCCTTCCCAAGAAATTCAGTATAGCTCTGAAAAATCAACCGCAGAGACGTTAAGAACGCAGAGCAGTTTATCTACACCTTAAACTTCCCGACTTCTGTTGCCAAGCTCTCAATACTTGCCTTATTTTTCTGCGTAATCTCGCTGACTTCTTGCACGGCGTTGCTAATCTGCACGGCGCCGGAAGCCATCTCGTTCATGCTTTCCGTGATGATGCGGGTAAGACCGTCCAATTTTTGCATCTCCTTTGCAACACCCTCTCCGCCTTTCAGCATCTCATCCGAGCCTGCCTGTACTTCCGTCGTTACCGTGTTGATGCTTTTAATTGCAACGAGCACTTCCTTGCTGCCGTTCTCCTGCTCATCCATCGCTTCGGTAAGGCGGGCGCTCATTTCTTTTACCTGCTCTGCAAGGGTAAAGATTGCATTGAATTTTGCTTCTACCGTTTTGGAAGAAGCGGAGAGGGTTTCGATTTCGCCTGATAAAGTTTTAAGGGTTGCAGTAATGGTTTTCCCCTGCATTGAGGATTCCTCTGCCAGCTTACGGATTTCATCCGCAACAACGGCAAAGCCCTTACCCGCCTCCCCTGCGTGGGCGGCTTCTATCGCGGCATTCATCGCGAGCAAATTAGTCTGTGAGGCAATATGCTGAATAACGCTGCTTGCTTCCATCAGCGAACCGGATTCTTCGGCAATTTTCTGCGTTACGGTATTGGCCGTCTCCAGCGTTGCTTTGCCGTCGCCTGTGGCCGCTGTAAGATTGCCGATAACTTCGTCTGTTTTGTCAAGCGTTTGCCCGATGGAAGCGATGTTCGCAACCATCTGTTCTACGGAAGAAGAAGACTGCGCAACGCTCGCCGCCTGTGTTTCGATGCTATTGTTCAGCTGTTTAATCGTGCGGACAATTTCCTCGATGGTAGCAGCTGTTTCGGTAACGCTGGCAGCTTGCGTATGCGCTTGTTGTTTAACCCCGTCGATATTGGCGCTGATTTGATGCACGGCGCTCGCCGTCTCGGTCATATTTGAAGCAAGCTCATTGCCGATTTCTTTCATTGTGTTTGAGTTCATTCCGACCGATCGAATCGACTTACCGATTTTTGCAATTGTTTCGTTAAAATATTCGGACATATCGGTAATTTCATCATTACCGTGCACCGGCAGACGAACGGTTAAATCACCTTCTCCTTGCGCAATATTTTGTAAAGCGGAGACAGCAGTTTGTATCGGCTTCACCATCGCACGGGCAATAAAATAAACAATGATGAGAGCTGTAAACAGTATAATAATACTAATGCCGATCATTGAAATACGCAGTGCGTTGACCGTCCCCATAAATTCCTCTACGGGAGCATTTATAATAACCGTCCAGTCGGTAGTCTTTATGGTTGCATACGAGGCGATTTTCTTTACTCCCTTATATTCGTAAAAGCCTATGGAAGATTCATCGATCTCCAGCGCCGTTTTTTCAAAATTGGCAAGGGATTTTAAATTTGCATCGCTTTTTGCCATCTCCAGTACGTTTTCCATTCTTTCAACCCGTGTAAAATCTTTTGCCGCAATGGTTGTTCCCGTAAGGCCTACAATGTAGCAATAGCCCGTTTGTCCGACTACGATATCGCCGATCTCTTGAGAAAGAATATTACCGGGAATGGCGACGCTTAATACGCCGATAATCGCGTTATGATCATCTTTAATCGGCACGGCAAGAATAAATTGCAGATTATTTGTTACACGTGAAAGCAGCGGCTCGGAAATAAAATTTGTTCCTTTTACTGCGGCTTTAAACCAATCCCTGTCCCCTATGAATGTTTGCTTGCCGGACACGGAATCGTATCTTTGCCCCTCTAAATCGCAAAGAGCAAAATATTCAATTCTACTGTTATTTTCCGCTTCTTTTACCAAAAGCTTTGCTCTTTCTCCAAATAAGAGTGAGTTATCTCTGAGCGCAGGCATTCGGGCAACCCCTCCGATAAACTGAAAAAGTGCGGTTACGCGCCCATCAATAATTTCTGCGACGTCAGTCGCTTTGTCGATAAGATGAGCTTCCACTTTTTCAGTTACGGCTTTACGCGCAGTTCTCACTGCAAGTACAATCTCAAGGATTGATGCAGCAGCAATTAAGAAACCGAAGATAAGAATCAATTTGTAGCGAAGAGAAAAGCGTTTGTTCATAGTAAACCTCCTAGGATAATTCATAATTCTTAATTCTTAATTATGAATTAAGAATTCCTCGTTAAGCATTATAAATTATTGTTAAGGAGGCCGCTTGAATTGACCTAAAGAGTTAGTAGAAAAATATATACAGATGTGTATAGAATAACCGGAACAAATTGAATAATTCTGAATTAAACATTCATCATTATTGTATGGGGGGGGGG
>CAJPOL010000119.1 GCA_905372265.1 uncultured Treponema sp.
AAGCATCGAGCGTTATTCAGCACATCGCTTCACAGACGAACCTTTTGGCGATGAATGCTGCGATCGAAGCGGCTCACGCAGGAGAAGCGGGCAAGGGCTTTGCCGTTGTCGCGGACGAAATCCGCAAACTGGCTGAGGAATCTTCAACACAAGGTAAAACCATTACCGCAACGCTTAAAACCTTATCGGTCGAAATTGAAACACTTTCCGCTTCGTCCAAAACCGTCGAAGAGAAGTTCAATGCAATCTTCACCCTTGCCGAACAGGTTAAGGATATGAGTAACCGCCTTACCGAAGCGATGAGGGAGCAAGAGAACGGCAGCAGAGAGGTATTAACCGCCATCAAAAGCATCAATACCGTAACGATAGAGGTACAGGCAGGTTCGGAGGAGATGCTGAAAGGCGGTGAAAGCGTTGCAGAAGAAATGCACAAACTTGATGATCTTACCCGCATCATCACCGAAAGCATGAACGAAATAGCCTCCGGCGCCGTGCAGATTAACAACGCCGTGCAAGAAGTCAGCGAGATTACGCAGAAGAACAAGCGGAGTATTGAAGCTTTGGCACAGGAAGTCGGGAAGTTCAAGGTCTAACCAAAGAAGAAGTGGAAGCAATTAGCTAATTGATAATGTGCCGATGAGAAAGCCGATACTGAATCCTTTGCGGTCTCTGCGTGCTCTGCGGTTAATTAAAAATAAAACCGCGGAGAGTGCCAAGAACGCAGAGAAGATTGAGGTAAAGACTTAATACGCAAACCTTTGCAAACTCTGCGGGCTTTGCGGTTAAAAATCAACAACACCGACACAGAGCATCGGAGACTAAACCCTCCGTACGAATCATGCTTTCTATATGAGCTTTGCTATTTTGCTGTAGAGGCTGTTCACGGCAGCGGTTTGCGCTTCATCAAAGAGCGCTCCTTCACTGTCAATCAGTTGCTGGAGCGAGGCAAGGGTCTCGTGCACGGCTGTGTGAAAACCGCGTGAGGTTTTAAGCCAAAACATGCCGTTTCCGTCGTTAAAGAGTGTAATAAACCCGAGCTGCTTGCTCTTTTGCTTTGCCGCAGTGATACGGAATAGAAGCGGCAGCTGATCAAGTAGCGCAGCGGTATCTTCCGGCAATGAGAAGTTCTTGCTGCGCTGAAACGGAGTTTCAGCATTGATAGGCTCAAGCGGAAAAGCCGTTGCAATGCTTAAAATCAAGCCGAATTTTTCTCCGCTTAAAAGCTCGCAGTCGCCGAATGTAACTTTTGCCCGTAATGCTTTGAGCTGTTCAAGCGCGCCGTTACTGAATGATTCGCTGTGCTCCTCTCCGCTGATTTCGGCTCTCAGCTGTTCGATAGTCTTTCTAAACTGCTCCCACGGCAGGATCAGCTGTTTTTTCCCCTTAATCTTACAGAGCGCATACGGTATGCCTAAGATATTGACGGTTTGCTGTCCGCTGCCCGGCGCGCGCTCTCCCGCTCCATGCTCTCCTGAGGCTGCATTCCGTTTTCCGCTTTTCGCGTAAGCGGCCGTATCTTTCTCAGATTCGAGGCTGTTCCGTCCTGTCCGTTCCTGAGCTGCCTTGAGGCTATGCTTTTTATCAAGGAGCGCAGGGGCGACCAATGCGACAATCTCTTTTGAGAGCGGAGAGACGGACATGGCATACATCCGTGAAGTGCGTACGATTTCTCCTGCGACAATATAAGGCTTACGTTCCTTGTACATGCAGGAACCCGGATGGATGGAAATTTTTTCGGTGGTCAGACTGCGGTACACATCCCGTCCTTGCGCAGCGCATACAAATTGAATCATCCCGCGGGCAACCGCCGTCAAATAATGCTCTTTTTTTCCGCCGGATAAGATAGGGACGCCCATTTCGGAAACAATCAGTTCCAGCTGTTCTTTGATGTTGGCAATTTCAGCCATAATCCGCTCATCAAGGTATGCCCGCTCGCAAAAACGCTTTTGGTCGCCGGCTTGCATATACTGATGATAGACATTCAGAAACGAAACAAAATCGCCGAGCGGGTCGCTAAACGCTGCATGCGCTTTCCGCGCCTCAAGCTCTTTGCCGTCAGGAAAGAGGAACGGACTGCGCGCCGACAAAAAACCTGCGGCAATCAGTACATCTTCAATCGATTCAGGGTAGTATAATATCGCCTCTACAATCATGCGGGACTGGCGCGGACTAAGCGGGAACATGCACATCATTGTCCCGATTTTACTGAGACTGTTGTCACTTTCCAATGCGCCGAGCATAGTGAGGGTGTCTACCGCGCCGACAATACCTTTTTTTCCGGGTGAGGAGATAAAATCAAAACCGGCAAAGTCATAAATACCGAGCTCTGCCATCCGCATAACCACCTCCGATAAATCGGTGCGGTAGATTTCTTCCGTAGTGTACATAACCCGGGTTTCAAAATCTTTACGGGAATAAAGACGGTAACAGACACCCGCCTGTGTCCGTCCGGCGCGTCCCCGCCGTTGGTTGCAAGAGGCTTTCGAGACCTGCGCCTCATCTAAACTCGCTGTATAAGTAAAAGGATTATAAAAATTCAGTTTTGCCAAGCCTGAATCGATAACGGCAGCGATGTCATTGATGGTGATGGACGTTTCGGCAATGTTAGTCGCAATCACAATCTTCTTTTTTCCAAATGGCGGGGCCTTAAATACCAGTTCCTGTTCGTCCTTACTGAGCCGTCCGTAGAGCGGCAGCGGATAGAGCTTCCGGAACCACGGCTCCTTTGACAGCCGCTCAATGCAGTTTTTAATTGCCCGTTCTCCCGGAAGGAACACAAGGATTGCTCCGCTCCGCCCCTCACTTAAAATTCTGCCGACAATCACGGCAATTTTATCAAGTAATGCCGTTTCCGCAGCAAGCGTAGCGGTTGAGGCAGCGATTGCGGGCGGATCGAAAATCAGCGTAACCGGATAGGTTATCGCATCGATTTTGATGACGGGACATTCATTAAAATACATTGAAAACATATCGGTGTTGATGGTCGCCGAAGAAATGATGACTTTGAAATCGTGCCGCTCTTGTAAAATGCGTTTGAGCAAGCCTAAAATAAAGTCAATATTGAGGCTGCGCTCATGCGCTTCATCGACCATGATGACGGAATACTTACTCAGCCACGGGTCAAGTTTCATTTCTTGCAGTAAGATACCGTCGGTCATAATTTTTATTTTTGTTTCATGGGAAGTGCAATCTTCAAACCGCATCTTATAGCCCACTAAACCGGGAAGCGGCACATGCAGTTGCTTTGAAATAAATTCGCTTACCGAAAGAGCGGCAATCCGGCGCGGCTGCGTAACACCGATGATGCCTGTTTGCGTATAGCCTGCCTCATGCAGAATAACCGGCAGCTGGGTCGTCTTCCCTGAACCGGTAGGGCTTTCCACTACAATAACTTGATGACGCTCTAAACTTTCCAATATCCGTGCTTTTTGTTCATACACCGGTAAGTTCGTATATTTCATACGGAAGAAAGTATAACAAACTTACCTTTTGTGTGCAATGCGGAAATCCGAACATCAAGGAAATGATTTTAAGGAATCCTGTTCTAAAACTGAAGTTTCCGAACAGGTCTATTATACAGCCCGTTTGCAGCGGAGTGCCGTACAGAGTTTTGTTGACCTTCTTGCCGTCCGGCCTTCAGTTGCAGTGCGTAAAAGTATTGGAGTACATTACACATTCCCAATCGACTGCACTTCATCTTGAGAAAGTCCTGAAATTTTGCAAATATCACCAAGCGGATAGCCCATCGTAAGCATGGTTTTTGCCGTTTCGAGCGCTTTTTTGCGGGAACCGCGGGCTTCTCCTTCGGCAAAGGCTATTTCACGTTCTTCTGCCCGCTGTACTGCTATATCAGTATCATAAT
>CAJPOL010000120.1 GCA_905372265.1 uncultured Treponema sp.
GGGTATTATATATAGATTTCTCATTTTGTCAAGCCTCTTTTGTATAAATGTTGTTATTAGTTATACAAATTTATTATAAATACCGGCTAAAAATCACTCGGCGGTAAGTAAATCCAATGTATGTTTCATTATATCATGGGTAGAAAAAATCTGCAAGGAAGCGCATTAATGACCTCATCGGTTTTTTCAAGGGCTTGCGTGATAGAAGCAACATTTGCCGCAATTTCTTCAATAGAAGCCGATCATCAGTATGAAAAAAAGCGCTGTATCGAAGAAGTAAAACAGAACAGATAAAAACATACCCGCCGAAGCAGCAAGCCCCCCGGCAAACTGCTCCGGCGCGATATGTCCGACACTACAAGCTAATGCCTGCGTACCGGTGATTTTTACATAAAAAGAGCTGACAAAATGGTTGTCCGATAGTTTCCTATCGCAGCATCCACATAAGTACGGGCATAACAAACCAATACTCATAAAGTTACTACTTTTTAATGTTGTTTTTTATATTTCCATGAATTTTTAAAAAGCGCCCTTGACATTTATCATTCAACCGGTAAAATGTCAGATAATGGGTGTAAGTGGGGGGAGGTAGGAAAAAGTGGAGAGCCGTGCATTTGCAGGAGAATATAATAATACTATCGATGAAAAAGGGCGTATTATGTTTCCGGCAAAATTACGCGCAGGACTCTCCAATTCCCGCCTTGTTATTACACGGGGCATCGATTGTTGTCTGTGGATCTTTTCGCCTGAGGAATGGGAGGCCTTATCCGAAAAGGTGATGCAATCAGCCTCATTATTTCAAGCACATTCACGTCTCGTCCTGCGCAGACTCATTGCGCCTGCGCAGGATGTAGACATTGATAAAGCAGGCCGAATCTCCATCCCTCAAAGCTTACGAGAATATGCACATCTTGAAAAAGATTGTGTGTTATTAGGCATCAACCGTTACCTTGAATTATGGGACGCGGCTGAATACCGGACTTATTTGGAGGAAAGTGAAACGGATTTTTATCAGGCAAGTGAAGACTTGGGAATTATCCGTTTCTAATATATATGAATTTCGTGCATACATCGGTTTTATTAGAAGAGTGTCTGCATTTTCTTACGCCGGAATCGCCTGAACCGCTTTTTATCGACGGAACGATGGGAGAAGGCGGACATACTCATGCTTTTTTAACCAGATTTCCTCAATTAAAAGCAATCGGCATCGATGCAGACCCGATCATTCAGGCAAAGGCAAAGCAACGGCTTACACCGTTTGCCGGACGGGTAACGTTTTTTCTCGGCTGGTCTGATGACTTTTTTTCGCAGTACCCGCAAGACGTTCCGGCTCCTTCGCTCATCTTATTCGATTTAGGCATCTCTCTTTTTCACTACATCGAATCGGGAAGGGGCTTCTCTTTCCGTGCAGAGGAACCGCTTGATATGCGCATCAACCCGCAAGAAAAGCGCACAGCAGCCGATATTGTAAACTCATATCCCGAAAAGGCGCTTGCAGACCTCCTCTACCTCTTTGCCGGAGAACGTTTTTCGCGCCCGATTGCCCGCGCTATTGTGGAAGAACGGCAAAAAGCGCCGTTTACGGACGCCCGGAGACTCGGCGAAACGGTATTCAAAGCTGTACCCGCTCGGTTCCGGCACGGGCAGATTCATCCTGCAACAAAAACCTTTCAGGCGCTGCGGATTGCCGTCAATAATGAACTCGACCGGCTGCCCCGTCTTCTTGAAAGCGCTTTCAGCAGACTTTCGGAACAGGGAAAACTGGGGGTTATTTCCTTTCATTCGCTTGAAGACCGTATCGTAAAGCGGTTTTTCAGAGATTTGGCAAAAAAGTGTATATGCCCGCCTGAAATGCCGATATGTAAATGTGGAGGTCAGCCCCGTGCCGAACTGCTTACCAAAAAACCGGTTGAACCCTCCGCAGAAGAGATTTCACGTAATGCTCCGTCGCGCAGCGCACGGCTCCGCGTTATCAGAAAGCTCTCTTTGAGGAGGTCATCGCCGGTATGAAATACATCATAGCCATCATATTAACCGTAAGTATTCCCTGCTTTCTCTTACTGACCGTCCGTCAGTCGTGGTCATATAATGCGCTTGAACGGGAAATTACCGCATATAATGAAGAACAACGCCGCATTATTGCAGAAAATAAGCGGAAAATCTCAGCGATTTCCATCCTTTCAAAACCTCAACGGATTGAAAAAATCGCCGTTGAAGAGTTGAATATGCAAAAAGCGGATTCTTCCGACATTATCCGCGTTTCATTGCAGAACAAAAAAGGCTAACATCCCCATGTTAATGAGTTTTGATGCGCTGTGCACGGCAACGGGCGGCGCAATGATATGCCGATTTTCTCAGCAAAGCGGTTTTGACTCGGTCGTAACCGATAGCAGATCAGCCTGCCGCAACAGTCTATTTGTTCCCCTGCGCGGTCTTACACAAGACGGACACCGGTATATTGAAGACGCCCTCCGGCAGGGAGCATGCTGCATACTTGCCGACACCGATTATCTTGCAAGCGATGCAGAAAATGCGCATGTCCAACAGCTGTGCAGGGATCATCAAGCAGTCTGCATTGCCGTCAAAAACACGCTCCATGCGCTGCAAGCGGCAGCAGAGGCATATGTAGCGCAATTTCCTCAGCTGTTGAAAATCGGCGTTACCGGCTCCAATGGAAAAACTACGACAAAAGAATTGCTTGGTTCGATTTTTTCTCAGGTATACAGAACGATCATTAACGAGGGCAACCTTAACTCCGAAACAGGGTTGCCGCTTTCGCTCTTTACCGTGCGCAAAGAGCATGAAGTCGGTATTTTTGAACTGGGAATGAACAGAAAAGGAGAAATCGCCGAACTTGCGGCAGCGCTTAAACCGAATATCGCCGTCATTACCAACATCGGTACTGCTCATATCGGCATTTTAGGCTCAAAAGATGCGATAGCTAAAGAAAAAAAATGTATTTTTTCTTATTTTAATGAACAATCAGCGGCTTTTGTTCCGGAAGAAGATGAGTATGCCGCCTTTTTAAAACGCATCCCCCACGGTACGGTGTATGGATTTAAATCCGGCAATTTTTCCCTACATGGCCTTTCCGGTACCGACATATACTATAAAGATGAAACCATTCATTTTCCGCTGCCGGGTATTCATAATGTACGCAATGCATATGCCGCTATTGCCGTTGCCGAATATTGCGGCCTGTCTCCACAGGCAATAAAGACCGGCCTTGAGCAGGTTAAAAGTCTATTCGGCCGATCGCAGATTATCCGCGGACCGGTAACATACCTACTCGACTGCTATAACGCAAACCCCGATTCAATGCATGCGGGGCTAGAGTTGTGCGGCGGCATACCGGTAAACGGACGGAAAATATACCTTCTTGCATCGATGAAAGAATTGGGAAAAGAATCTGCAAACGCTCATACGGCTGTGTGCCGGAAAGCCTTTGCATCCGATGCCGATATACTCTTATTCTTAGGGCACGAAATGTGCGAAGCGGCAACGGCAGCCGGACAAGAATCTCAAAAACCGTTTTTCTGTTTTACGGAAGACCAAGCGGATCAGCTGCAAAAAACGCTTGACGGTTTGTTAAGAAAAAATGATTTTGTATTTCTAAAGGGCTCGCGCAGTTTACAGCTTGAACAGTTTGAACCTATACTGCAAAAGGAGCGCGCTTGACCATGAAACCGTTCATCACGCTCGAACAGAACATCAACCGCGACCGTTATAGCTTTATTTTCATCCTGCAAGTTGTTTTGATGCTTGGATTAGGACTCGCAACGCTTTATTCCGGTTCACTGTATTATGCGGAACGTTTTTTTGGAAATCCTCTCTATTTTGTGCTCCGTC
>CAJPOL010000121.1 GCA_905372265.1 uncultured Treponema sp.
CCGCAAGCAAGATGGTTTCGTCGGCATTTTTTGAAACAAAACCTTTTGCTCCGACGACAGTACTTGTTGCGTGTTCTACAAATCCGCCTGAGTCATGGCTGGAGTATGCGATGCACGGAATACCGAGTGCGGTTAAACGGCGAATAATTTCAAAACCGCAATTTTCTTCATGAGCAGCTGTCGTGTATTCCGCTTTAAACGAAATATCTACGATGGCGATAGAGCTGTTTTGTTCTTCCGGTGCCAGCGCGTCATTCGTTCGTGGCTTTATTGCCGCAGTTGTTGAGGCAATAGAATCTATTATTTTTTCACATTCCGCCCACGTACCGGCTTCGTGCGTAATCTTGTAGGGTGAATGAGTTTCTATCCAGCTTTTTATTCCGTTCCGTAAAAGCGCATGGTCATCGCAAAGAATGATATTTTGAGCCATAACGATATTCTACAGAAATAACACGGTGATTTATAGGGAGTTTAGTCCCGAAAATATGATGAAGCTATCCTACCAGTCCGAAAAAGGTCTGTAACGGATATTGAGTTGGTCGTCATTGCTCAAATGCTTGACCAATCACCATATCTCAACGAGAGCATTCGGGGATGTTGATTGATCTATAAAACTGCGGTACTATCTGGAAATGATTCGGATGGCAAACATACATAAAAGAGTTTTTTACGGTTTCGTTATGTTCTTCGCTGCTGCAGCACATTTCTTTGCAGTTGAGACAGTTCATTTCCAAGAGCAGTCGTACAGCGGATCTATAACGTACAACGAGAAAGCGCAGCCCGGCGATGCGGTATTTGTACGGCTTTCAATGAAGTTTTCCGGCGCAGAGCTCAATGAAAGTCCGCGAAACCCTGCCGCCGTCTTGCATCTTTTTAAGGGTAAAAAGAGAATCGCTTCGGCACAGTTTTTCTTTACAAATCCTAAAGCCCCAAACACGGCTACGGCCGACATGCTTGCAGGAATTCCGCTTTCAACATGGTACTCCGGTACGGATAGCTATTCGCTTAAAGTGATTATTTCAGCCGGGAAGACGCAGGAAAAAGAAATAACACTTCCCTTCGGTATTCTGAAAAAACAATTCGCTTCCGAACGTATTCAGCTTGATGCAAGAAATACGGGGATCAGAAAAGACACGAGTACACCACGCCGCGTACAAAGTGAAAAACTCAACAACATTCTTGGAACCGTACTGTCGCAGGATGTGTATACGCTCAAGCCTTTTACGCTTCCGGTAAATTCAAAACGCATAACATCCGGTTTCGGAGAGCGGCGCGTGTTTGTATATACCGACAAAAAAACAAGCACTTCGATGCATTGTGGCATAGACTATGGCGTACCGACAGGGACTCCCATTCAATCCTGTGCAGAGGGAAAAGTTATGCTGGCAGAAAACCGCATTACTACCGGCTGGAGCGTTGTGATAGAACATTTGCCCGGACTTTACAGCATCTATTACCACATGGATTCGCTCGGTGTACAAGAAGGTCAGTACGTTAAACAAGGGGAGAGGATCGGTCTTTCAGGCGCAACAGGGCTTGCAACCGGTCCGCATCTGCACTGGGAGGTGCGGCTGAATAGGGAAGCGGTAAATCCCGAATTCTTTTTAAACGATTTTAGTTTCCCCCACTAACGGCTGAAGAGCAGCGATATGAGAGAAACATGATAACATGCCCAATATCCGGATTATAACGCAGCGCCGATGCGGACGATACTTTCAGTAACAAGCTGTTTAAAAAGCGGAGCCGCTTTTTTGCCTGCCTCCAATACTTCTTGTTCGTTGAGTGCATCCGTAGCTATTCCGGCAGCCGGATTGGAAATAAATGAGATGCCGCATACCTGCACGCCGGCATGATGAGCCGCAACCGCTTCAACGGCGGTACTCATCCCCACCGCATCGGCGCCGAGCATGCCCGCAAGCCGAACCTCCTGCGGCGTTTCATAGGCAGGGCCGGTAAATTGCAGATACACGCCTTGCTTTAAATCAATATGTAAGTTCTTTGCAGCAGCCTGAATATGCTCTTGCAAACCTTTATCGTAAACCTGCGACATATCGGGAAACCGCACGCCGAGACTCGCGATATTTTTCCCGATCAGCGGAGAAGGCACGAAGCTGGTTATATGATCGGTTATCATCATAAAGTCGCCCGCAGAAAAAGACCTATTCACTCCGCCAGCAGCATTTGTTAAAAAGAGCGCTTTTGCCCCCATCAACTTCATCATACGAATCGGCAGCACTACATCCGTAATAGGATAACCTTCATAAAAATGAATCCGCCCCTGCATCATCACCGTAGGAACACCGCCTATCTTAGCAAATACAAAAGCGCCTTTATGACCGGGCGCCGTAGATAAGGGAAAATGTTCAATCGATGAGTACGGAATAACCGACTTAGCAGGCGTTTCATCTGCAAATGCGCCCAGTCCCGATCCAAGCACCAATGCAACCGCCGGCGTAAAAGGAATGCGTCCCTCAATACTCTTAAAACATGCCGTCAGTTTTTCTTCAACATCCATATTGTTTTCCTCACCATGTATCGCTGTTTCGGCATACAGAGACCACTACAGCCGAAACAGTTCTCATCAAATGCTACAGCGTACCGTCCAGCAAACGTTCAACATCCACAAGTCCCGCTATACGGCGTGCTACTACTCTACCCCGAACTGCATGCCGCTTATCGAAGTCCAATGCTGCGCGGTATAATTCCAGCACCATCGATGCCAATATGTTCAGATTAGGCCCTAAGTTGCTGAACGCCATATTCCGGTATACTCTATCGGCAGTTGCCGTTTTGGTATTTTCCTCTGTCAGAGAATAAATATTAGGAAGAATATCCCGCTTTGCCAAATAGATAAAACGCCCCATCGCCATTATATCATAGTATAAGTCATCAAGATGAAAACCTTGCAGCACAAAGTCTTCCGAGTGCTCTGTCAAGTCTACAATACGCCGCGATAAATCAATATCCGACAGAATTTGGCCGAACAGAGGGCGCAAAAAACGGGTTGCAATATTCTCATTATAATACCGCCCGATTTTAACAATTATTTCACCGATTATTCTATCATCAACCAACATAGCGATATTATATAATGATTTATAGTTTGTTACAAGAGCGGACACGGAACTCATCAGGAATTCAGCATGGAAGAAAGAAGCTGAGCTCTAAAGGCGTCGTCGTAGATGCAAGCGCGCTTTCTCATACTGAGCGTATCCATTTTAGAGAGCATCTTAATTCTGTTGTAGACAATTCTTCTGATAATAGCTCAGTTTTCTGCTGTATTCCGGTAAGGTAGTATGGACGATCCGAGTCGAGGTTGCAGGACTTGAGAAAAAAGTCTTTTACTTTCTGCTCCATAAGCGGATGATTGCCTTTAAGAGCCAAGATATAATCGTTATCTTTTGCAATCTTTTCTTTCATGCTGATGCCCTGATTACCAACTACTCTCTCTGCATCTTTCGTGTCCTGCGGTTCTATTTTATTCGTGCGGAGGGTTTAATACCCCGACGCTCGCGTCGGGGTATGTTGATTCGCGGCTTTTTGAATACATGATAATCCATATATAAACTCCCAACTTGACCTTTACTTGACTTTTTAAAAATCAAGCAGAATCAATAATTTGATAAGTCTATATACAGCAAGGAATA
>CAJPOL010000122.1 GCA_905372265.1 uncultured Treponema sp.
CCAGCTGCCCGCATTTAAGGCCGAATCAAGGCCGTATGCAACATGAGCAGCGGGCATTCCGCGCCGCAGTTCGGAGCTGTCTTCAATATCATCATGAATCAGGCTCGCCGTATGAATCCCTTCGACCAATGGTGCAAGCCGATAAATTGAGTCATCCCTCCCGCCTGCAAGCTCATACGCCAGTACCATCATTAACGGACGCCAGCGCTTTCCGCCTCCGGCCAGTAAGGAGGCGCACGGCTCCGTCAACAAAGCTATAGCGCTCTGCATTTTACTGCCTGCGCTCTTTTTATCGGAGGCGTCAAGGAACGCCTCTTGTAACGCATGCTCAATCTTCTCAAGCCGTTGCGTAAACTCGCTATTCATACTAGTATTATACTCAATATTTTAATGAGAACCAAGAGGAAACAATTAAAATGAAGCAGCGCTATCAAGAGCCTGATTTTTGGTCGCGAAAGGCCTTTTCGGAAGGGTACCCTGCACGGTCGGTTTATAAATTGGAAGAAATGCAGAAGAAGTTTAATCTTTTCGGTAAAGACAGCGCTGTTCTTGATTTAGGAGCAGCGCCTGGCAGCTGGACAATTTTTTTACTGAAATATCTTTCCCCTGCAGGCAGGGTGTGTGCTGTCGATTTACAGCCTCTATCGGAGGCGATACAGGATCCGCGCCTTTCTTTTTTTCAAGGCGATATGACCGGAGCTTCGATAATGGCGGCAGTCAAAAAATGCGGTCCATACCATGCGGTTGTCTGCGATGCGGCTCCGGCAACAACGGGAAATAAAACGGTCGATACAGCCCGCTCGTCCTCACTCGTCGAAATGGCATTGCAATACGCTGCGATCCAGCTTGAACCGCACGGTAATTTTGCCGTAAAAATTTTTCAGGGAGGCAGCGAACAGCAGTATCTGAAACAGATGAGAACGCTGTTTAAAACAGCGCGGGCTTTTAAGCCTGAGGCATGCCGCAGCGTCAGTTTTGAAACCTATTTGATCGGTCTTGATTTTACAGGAACTCCGTAGCTGCACTGATACTAAGAAGCATCTAAAGTATTTTAAATTAAAAAAAATGGGGAGACAAGGATTCGAACCTTGGAAGGCGGAGCCAACAGATTTACAGTCTGCCCCCTTTGACCGCTCGGGAATCTCCCCATATCAACGAGCCAACTTAGGGATTCGAACCCTAGACCCCGAGATTACAAATCACGTGCTCTGGACCAGCTGAGCTAAGTTGGCATAAATATGGAAGCGACAATATCATATTTATGCCGATGTGTCAAGCTTTTGTAAAATTTTTTTACCGCCCTTGCATCCCCATGCCGTATGCTATAAAATAACTCAATGTCTCTTTTTCAGCGGATTATTCATGGAAATTGTATTGATGAGCTGCAAAAATTACCTGCCGAAAGCGTTGAACTGATTTTTGCCGACCCGCCGTATTGGATGCGGACGGCGGGCGTTTTACACCGGACAAACGGCAATCCGTATGACGGATGCGCCGACTCATGGGATAATCAATTTACGGATTATAGTGAATATTGCTCATTTACCCGTGAATGGCTTACAGCCTGTTACCGCGTACTTGCTCCGAACGGCGCACTCTGGGTGATAGGGAGTATGCAGTGCATCTATACAATCGGAAACTCCTTACTTGAGTGCGGTTTTTGGATTATTAACGATGTGGTGTGGCATAAAAAAAATCCTACTCCGAATTTTTACGGAACACGGCTGAATAATAGCCATGAAACGCTCATCTGGGCGGTAAAATCACAAAAGGCGAAATATACGTTTCACTACAAGACTGCAAAGGAATTAAATACCGATACCGTCGATGACGCTGCCTACCGGCAGGGGATGCGGAAGCAAATGGGATCGGTGTGGCGTTTCCCGCTTTGTACAGGGCAGGAACGGCTGAAGGATGATAACGGAAAAAAATTGCATTCAACGCAAAAACCGCAGAGTCTTCTCTACCGGATCATTGTGCTATGTTCAAACCTCGGCGATACGGTATTGGACCCGTTCGGCGGCACCATGACAACAGGAGCAGCAGCAAAGCAATGCGGCCGCTCTTTTATCGGTATTGAGCTATCGGCTGCATACTGCGAAGCCGGAAGAAGACGGATCGCTGCTGTTACAGAGCATATCGGAGCGGCCGAGCGGGCTGAATATGATCAGCGCCCGCCGCGCGTAAGCCTTGCAGCCTTGCTGAAAGCAGGATACCTGATTCCCCATGAGCAGCTGTTTTTAAAAAACGGCGCCGCTGCTGCCGTGCAGGAAGACGGAAGTATTATTTTGCCTGACGGTACAAAAACGGATATCCATGCCGGTGTCAGCCTCCTCAAAGCTCAGGGGGCAAAGCGGACGAACGGCTATCTGCACTGGTATGTGCGGCGGGGTGAACATCACGTACTGCTTGACAGCCTGAGACAGCAGTTTAGGCAAGATACACTTGATCAGGATAGCTGTAAAAACAGTGGGGGATGCCCTAAAACCTCGTCCGGCTGTTAAAATTCCTGATCGGCCTATTGCCACAGATAAAACCGGTGAATAGTACGGACAAATAAAATTGCAGCGGATAAAAAAACAATCGTTCCGCCTGCTACAAAAAACCATGCGCCGGTAAACAGCAAAAGCCAATATCCGGCAAGCAGGATAAACAAGAGTAAACCCGCTTTACGGTATTCAGGAATACTGCGGAATACGCCGACATACACAAACGACAGAACTCCCAATAGGCAGATAATGCCGTCACATGAATAGAAAAGATAAAAATACGTTTCCGAAAATAAAAAATGAGATAGCGTGCGCCCCGTATTGACCGGAATTGCCTGCGCAAGGGAAAATGATACAAAGCCGATGATAAAGAAGACCGTTTCCGTCTGACGGGTAAACGTTTTGTGAACAAATAATCCTGCTGTAAAAAGAGAAAAAGACGCAAAAAAACGGAAAAAGAACACGGTACGGGCAACCGGCGCTGAAAAAATCATCGTGAGGGGATAGTGTTCTTGGAACGCAAAAAGCAGCCGCAAGGGTTCAAAAGCAAGAGCAAATATAAATGAACTGAAAAAGGATATTTCAAGCGCATGCGTTTTTTCAAAAAGAAAGAACGTATAAATCAGTATACCGAACGATAGAATCGGAAAAACAGCTGCCCCAGCCGCCGCCGCATAATGGCTATACATGAAAAGAGGCTGTTTAAACAGCCGGAAACTGCTTTGCGGCGCCGGAAAATCGGACGGAAGGTTTTTAAAGAATATAAAAGTAATGCATATCAGCCCGCTCAAAGCTAAAAGAGCGGTTATCCCCATATTCAATATCAAAATTCTATTACGCCCTGCTATTGTCATAGGACAAAGTATAGTTTGAAAGCTCCCCGTATGTCAAATCTTTTCATTTCTTTATTTTTCTCCTTAAGTGTTTTTCAGGATGTCCGATATATTGAATAAGTGCGTTGAATACGGTCTTTGACGTTATTCACGTACAGCGTCTTCTGTACCGGATAACAGAGGAAGCTGGAAACTAATTATTGACATATCGGCAGGGATGCCGTGACGGACGCCGAAAGGTAATAACTCGTCAAAAATCGCCGAAGGAGTAGCAATATGATCATTAATCAC
>CAJPOL010000123.1 GCA_905372265.1 uncultured Treponema sp.
CAGACAGACAGCAGAATCGTTGTAAACGGTAATGAACCGTTTCTAAAAAGCGGCTCATTATTGACGCTGCCGATGATTTATAATGATAATGTAACCGGTATCATATCGCTTTCACGCAGCACTGACCAAAAGCCGTTTACAGAAAATGATATTGAAATCGGAGAAATTCTAGCCGGTTATGCAACGGCAGCATTAAAACTGGTCTATGATTTTCAAGAAGAGACTGAACTGCATACAATTGAAAATGAAATGGATATTGCAAGCCGTATTCAAAAATTACTGCTTCCAAAAAAACTCGTTGACACGGCTGCCCTTCATTTTTCCGTCCTCTTTAATCAAGCACGGGGCGTATGCAGCGATTACTATGACGTGATTAAAACGCCGAACGGCCGTACCGTTTGCGTTATAGCGGACATTGCAGGGAAAAGTATTCATGCATGTATTGTTATGGTAACGATTAGAGCGCTGCTGTATCTGATTACCGGTACTGCTCGAAGCGATCAAAATATTCTTGATCTCCTCAATAAAGGAATGATTGGAAAACTATCCATCGATCAGTATGCAAGTATTTCGCTTTTGACTTATATACCTGAAGAACCCTGTATTGAATATATCAATGCAGGGACGCAGTCGCTGTTACTCTGGAAACAGAAAACAAAAACGATGAGCAAACTTGAACAAAAAACGGATCCGATTGGAATCGATACCAAATCGGTCTATCGCTGTAAAAAACTGCCGGTTGAAAAGGGAGATATTGCCGTTCTCTTCACTGATGGGGTGGTAGAAACTCTTAATCAGCAGGGAGAGCCGTTCGGCCTTAAAGCACTTGCCGGCTTGTTGACGGAATATCATGCGTTATCGGCTCAAGAGATAGCAAAGAAGATTAATCAGCATATAAAATCTTTTATTGGTTCAACCTCACCTCATGACGATCAGACAATGATGGTTGTCAAGGTGAAATAGAAAATAAGGAGTATATTTATGGAATTGAAGATCAGAAAGAATCAGGAAGTATACATTGTCGACATAACCGGAGAGATGGATTTATACAATTCGTATAAATTAAAGGAACTGATTGCCAAAATGCTTGAACGATCGGTAAAAGGTATAATCCTCAATATGGAAGAGGTTGAATATATCGATTCTTCCGGTATCGGAGCGTTGATTTATATTTCCTCAACGGTAAAGAAGCAAAACGTGCGGTTATTTATCACCAACATTCACGGTTCCGTTAAAAAAGTTATTGAATTGACAAAGCTGATGGGCTTTTTTCCGATTACAAATAGCTTAGAAGAAGCGCTTCAGAAATTAGCGGACAATTAAATCGGCACACAATTAATCAGACATTGCTAGGAGAACATATTATTATGACTAAAGAATTACGCGTAGACGGGAAAGACCCCCTTTTCGATAAGACCGGTATGCTCTATAAAGAGTTCCCATCGGATTTTCGTCAAATCCGTTATTTTACCCTCTTGATTGTACAATCCGCTCCTTTGGAGATTAAAGGTATTAACTTATTGGAACAGCAGATCAGTGAGATTATTAAAAATGCCGTTAAGCACGGAAATAAGTGCGATCCTTCAAAAAAAGTTAAAGTATGGTATGAATTTAGCGCCGAACATGCGCATCTCATCATAGAGGATGAAGGCGAAGGTTTTAAAGATATTGAAAAATGGAATGAATTTAACCGCCGCCGTCTCGAATGCCTCTATAAGCAAGATTTTACCAATTTGGAGGCTTTCGTTTCATTTCGGACAGCCCGCAGCGACGATAACGACGGCGGTAATGCCTTATTCGCCGCTTTGGAGTACTGGAACGGCGGTTTTATTTTTAACGATAAGCGGAATGCGATTGCAATGCTGAAGCAATATCCTAAAAAACGGCACGGTATTGTAATAGAATAAGAAAGCTAACTTCCGCTCGCCTGCAGCAAAAGAGGATTATACTTTTCAGGATATGTATACTCATAAAGAAACCGGCGGTCTTCTTCAAACATATCCTGAAATGCAAAACCGATAATTGAAATATCAGCAGATTCAATACGATAAGAAAATGAGAGACGGCCTTTTGCAACATGAATTCTTCTGTGCGGAAAATGCATGGTAAACTGTAATGCCGAACCTTTTCCGGCAAGCAGCGTTGCATAGTTTTTTCTACATCCGCAAATAAGGAATGTGCTGTCGATAAACAGTACAAATACTCCGCTTCTTTCTTTTGGATTAAAGACAGCTGATACTTTCCGTTCAAACTCATACATTCGATATAAAAAAAGCGGCATCACATCGTTTGTCAGCATCTGCTGCAGCGCCTCATCCCATGCAACTCTGCTATATATCCGATACAATTCGCTTTTTGGAACGGCAAAGCCGGAATCGATATGCTGCGCCGGATCCCCGACCGGGAAAAGCTCATGCACTGCAGCCGTTACGGTATCTTTATCCGGTATGTGTATTTCGGTTGTCACCATGTTACGCTGTTCCGCATCGGGGTCATACTTATATAAAGCATCGGGAATCAGCAGATAAGAGTGCTCAGATTCATGCATGACGTATGAATCAAACGAGATGCTGCGTTTCTTATGATCAAAAAAAACGATAATAGGTTTATTATGCAGCTCAGGAGGAGCGGTAAACAGAATACGGAATTGCTGAACCGTATATGCATCAGGCGAGAGGGTATAAAAGAGCGTACCGGATTGCAGAAATAACGGAGGGTGATCTTCGATAAATGTTTGAAGAATATATTCGTATTCAATCCGTGAGATCGGAAGCCGCATATTCAATCCCCTTAATATCAATATAGGCAATTTTCCACATGTTATCTTGTCTCAGTGCAGCGACTTCAAGCATAATCGCCGCCGGAGGTGATTTATTGGAAAACAAGTGTATTTCATCGGCTGACAGCGCCGGCGCAGTTTCACGTACAGCAGCTCCCTGCTGTACTGCGGTAGGCTGTTCAACGGTATCTTCCGGAGGAAGTTCGGGAGCGGTGGGTTCTGTTTCATCCGCTTTCTTCGGCAGCAGCCGGAATAGCGCCGATGCGCTATCTTTACGGCTCATAGAAGGGCGTGCGAAAAAAGCATGAGAACAGACCGGTAAACGATCCAGCATAAATTGTGTAAGATAAGGTAAAAACGGTTTATTGGCATCAAAAAGCGTCCGGTCAAGTTTTTTTGTCAAAATGCCCGCTGCAATTTTATCATACAGTACAAGCATATCTTCAGAGATATTCTGATAGTCCAATACGCCGAGTTCCGGCAATGAAGGATAGACACCGCCGTCTTCAATACTGTCCGCATATGGTATCGGCTTTCCGTCTTCGATTGTGAAAGCTTCAGGGAGAGAAGCAACGGCACGATCGCCCAGCTCCTCCCATTGTATTGAATCGAAATATATTTTATTACTCTCCCGCAAAGATTCGGCGCAAAGCGGGACAAAAAATAACAAAAGCAATGCAGCAAGCAGTTTTTTATCGGTACGCCGTTTTAGATACATATACTTATCGTAAAGGGTCTGCCTCAAAAGCGGAGAGCTTTTAAGACAGACCTTTTCTCCGCTTACATCCTTTGTATTATTTTTTCAGTTCAATTGCAGCCTGCGCAG
>CAJPOL010000124.1 GCA_905372265.1 uncultured Treponema sp.
TCTCATAAGGTGGTTGCAGTCGGCTTTAATACCCTTCGTTACGACGCAAGCGTCAGGGTATTAAACCCTCCGCACGAATAACGAAATATCGTCGTGGGCCTTGTACATTCTGACTTTATTGGCATCGTATGTGAGACGCTTTTTGACAGGCGAATTTTTTAAATAAAAGATGGATTTTTTTATGCTGTATCATTTGTTTATTTACCCGATAGAACTGTTACTTCAAGGTTTCTATAGCTTTTTTGTTCTCTACTTTAACAATCACGGCTTTGCCGTTATAGGAGTAAGCCTTGCGGTCAGTATTTTTACCCTGCCTTTATACAATATTGCGGAGAAATGGCAAAAGGTCGAACGGGATATACAGCTTGCCATGCAGCCGAAAATCAATAAAATAAAAACGGTTTTTAAAGGCGATGAACGGTATATGATGCTATCAACCTATTATCGTCAGCGGCATTATCATCCCGCCTTTGTGCTACGTTCTTCAATCAGTCTTTTAATTCAAGTACCGTTCTTTATTGCTGCATACCGTTTTTTGTCTCACTATCAGTTTGTGGCACCGTTAACAAATTCTGATATTTGTCCTTTTTGGTTTATTTCGGATTTAAATAAACCGGATGCCCTTTTTTCAATAGCACATATGCCGATGCATATTTTACCGGTACTGATGACGCTCATAAATATTGCAGCTGGGACGGTATATACCAAAGGCTTTCCGGTAAAAGAAAAAATTCAATTATATGCAATGGCAGTGCTGTTCTTGATATTGCTGTATAATTCTCCCGCTGGGCTTGTACTGTACTGGACATTGAACAATGTATTTTCACTGATAAAACATTGCATAAAAAAAGCAAAACGACCGTCTTTTGTTTTTTATGTCATGAGTACTGCAGCATCAGTTACTGCTGCTTTTTGGGTACTGACTTTTACCGATAAGACAATAGTAAAAAAATTTATAATATGTTGTATTAGCATTATTATTGTATTATTACCACTTTGGAAATATTTTATTCTGCGTTTTTTTTATCCGCGTTTGAAAGCCATTGAGCAAAAACCTAAGAAAAGGACGGTTTTATTTATCGGGTGTATGTGCGCATTCTTTTTACTCAGCGGTTTGTTTATTCCGTCCGCACTCGTTTCCACTTCGCCTCAAGAATTTTCTTTTATCGACAATTATACCAATCCGCTGCAATTAATGCTGTTTCCGCTTATACAAGCCGCAGGCTTTTTTTACTGTGGGGAATTTTACTGTATGCGCTTTTTTCCGATAAAGTAAAAACCATCCTGACATACACGGCAGCCGTTTTTTTATTCTGGACATTGCTAAATGTTTTTATTTTTACGGGAAACTACGGTACTGTTTTATCAAATTTACACTTTACCACCGGCATCTTAAGAATGCCCCCTATACACCTGCTGCTTATCGATGCCGCACTTTTTATACTGTGCACCATACTGGTTTTAGTGTTGTTTAAATATGTACCGTTTAAATTCACTATTCCGATTCTTGCCGTATTGAATTTTTCACTTTTATTTTCAGGGATATACAATTACGGTAAAATCCAAAAAGCGTATATGGCATACGCTGAAGCGGCGTACAAAGCAAGCAATGTTGCAAAATCTTCCGACGTGATAGCCCCTGTATTCCATCTTTCAAAAGAAAAAAAGAATGTTGTCGTGCTGATGATTGACCGCGCCATAAGTTCTTTTGTTCCGCGTATTTTTGATGAGCTTCCTGCAACCGCGGCACAGTTTAAAGGCTTTGTATGGTATCCAAATACGGTAACAGCAAACGGTCATACGATGATGGGATCTCCGCCCTTATATGGAGGTTATGAATACACGCCTGAAAAAATAAACGCACGAAGCGATGAACCTTTGATAAAAAAACATAACGAAGCGCTGTGCGTTATGCCGCGCCTTTTTGCCGAGCACGGTTTTAATACAGTCGTTACGGACGCATCATGGGCAAATTACAGCTGGGTACCGGACAACAGTATATTTTCGCAATGGCAAAATATTACGGCACGTAATTTAAACGGTGTGTATACCTATTTATGGAATAAAAAAAACAATATTGTTGTAGTAAAGCAAAGCAGTATTTTAAAACGTAATTTTATCTTTTTTTCTTTTTTTAGAATGTTTCCCTCGTCTCTGCGAGGCGGCTTATACGATGACGGTAAATGGTGGAATCCCGAAGCAGGAAATTCAAGGCTCGAAAATATTGTCAATTTATATTCCGTTTTGGATTTTCTTCCCCAATTAACCGATTTTAATTCGGATACAAATACGTTTTCCTGTATCGTAAACGAGCTGACGCATGAAAACGAATACTTTCAATACCCCGAATACAAACCGGCAGCAAAAATTACCAATGTAGGTGAAAACCCCTTTTCCGATACGGTGCAGCATCAAATATACCATGTCAATGCTGCCGCATTAAAACTACTTGGTAAGTGGTTTGAATATTTGCAGCAGAATGGCGCATATGATAACACAAAAATCATCGTTGTATCGGATCACGGTTCTGCAGAAAACTTCCCTGCTTTTAGAGATATGCCGCTTTCCATACAGTCTTTTATAGGTTCGGCTAATGCTCTCCTTATGGTAAAAGATTTTAATGCCGATTTTCAGCTTAAAACCGATATGACTTTTATGACTAATGCCGACATCCCTTTTTTAGCCGCACAAGGCAGTATTCAAAATCCGGTAAATCCATTTACACAGCGGCCTATCATAAGCGATGACGGAAAAAAAGACGGATTTATTTTTTATGTAACCCACCGGTATGTCCCCGAAGCTCATAATAAAAACACTTTTATTTTAGACGACGAAGAATGGCATGTGGAAAAAGATCTTTTCAAACCTGAAAACTGGAGTCACGTAAAATGAATGCAGATATAAATAGAGATATTTCTATTTTTGTAATCAGTCTGCCTCAAGCTAGTGAACGCCGTTCATTTATGAAGAGGCAGCTTGAGAATTTACATTTACAATTTGAATTTTTTGATGCCTTTATCGGAAAAGACTATGCCGATAATCCGGCTTATTATAACGAAAAAAAAGCGCTAAAAGCTGAAGGAAGAAAACTGACTGCCGGCGAAATCGGATGCGCTTTAAGTCACAATGCGGTATATCGTTTAATTGTCGAGCGATCTCTTCCCTATGCATTGATATTGGAAGACGATGCAATCATTTCTCCTGACCTACCTGTACTATTGCAAGCACTTACCCCCTATTTATGTGGCAAAAATATTATAACGCTTGAACGCTGCGATATATATAAGAAGTCGAACGCTATTCCTCTGGTAAAAGATTATTCGCTGGTCAGTCCGCGGTTTATAAAAGAAGGATCTATTGCACAAGCGGCAGGCTACCTGATAACTGTTGAAGCTGCTGCAGCTATTCAACATATAAATTGTCCCGTATACTTCCCAGCAGACAATTGGGGGTATTATAAGAAATATGTGTGTTTTTTCGGCCTTATTCCTTCACAAACCTGTATACGTCAAAACACTGATTTTAAAAGCTCAACTTTAATGAATAATGGGCAGCGAAATTTCACTTCAAATG
>CAJPOL010000125.1 GCA_905372265.1 uncultured Treponema sp.
TAATTTTAAACTCGCGGGGATGTCGAAAAAGTAACCAACTTTTGAGACATCCCCATCGCACATAGTCTCTTTTGTGCCATCCGTGGCACAAGCTTTTATCTAGGGAGACTTCCCCTCCATATTCCTTTGCGCATCATACAATATTGAAGGCAAACCATGACGTATGTTTACTGAAAGCGCTCCGGCATCTTGCATGCATACCATTACAACGGATTTAATAGGGTATGTTCGTTTTTCTGCATATATATGCCGATTTTTTTTATTTCATCCATTACGATCATATATTTATATTTGTCTTTATACCAATTATCGGCAGTAATAGTAGAATCGTCACATACCGGAGAAATCATAATTTTACTGTCTTTGAAAACGCTCGCAAAGGTTAACTTAACTCTCTGTGCATGATAATTTTTGCAGACGATAATAATCTTATTTGTATTTATTCCATGTTCTTGACATTTCCGTAGGGAAAAAAGCGCATTTTCATAGGTGTTTTTTGCTTTACGTTCCGGTATTATGCTGTTTTGCGGCAAACCTTTCCGGGTTAATGACTGCTTTAGAAAATCCGCTTCCGTTGTATCTTTTAGTTTTTTATTTTTTGAACCGGAAACAACTATGTATTTTGCTAATCCTTTGTTAAAGAGATAATAGGCTTGTTTCGCCAATTCTATTCTGCTGCTTCCGGGAATGATTATGACATCAGCGCATGTAATACTATCGCTTACAAAAATAAAATGAGATATTCCGCTATAGAGATCATCGTTCATATATTATCCTGTATTAGGTTACGTTTTGTTACCAAATGATTGCATGAGCATCTAGCAAATACATCACATATATTCCGCAAATTCTTCAAGTGGTTTGTCAAATTCAAAAGACATTTTGCAAGGAATATCTTTCAAGCAACCGAAGCCTTTTTTTGACTTTTTGATGAAGTGTTTTTCTCTGATACAGTAAATTTGAAGAAAATATAATCTACATAAGAAGATACTTCTTCAAGCGCTGCTTGCGGAAGCGCCTTCAATTTTTTTTCGAGAGTAGTGTAAGACATAATATATCCCCTCTATATTTTTACTATATCACAAATTTCAGATTTTTTCTATGTTTTTGCAAAAGTTCTTTACATGCTCCCAGACAGTTCATCAATTTAGTTAAAGAGATCAGATGAGTAGGTGAGCAGCAAGGTGTTCCATTGCATAAAAAATTAGAGCGCTTCCGCTAATGCGTTAAGCCACTGATAAAAGGAGAGTATGTTTACTGAAAGCGCTTCTGAGTCTTGCATGCATACGGAATAAACAGCTGAGCTTTCCGTATATCCTTGCGCGTAATATGCTGAAATACTATCCGAAATTTCAAGAGGTATTTTACAATGCATTGTCCCCTGCGTATCAGCGGGCAGGATACATTCTGCCTGCTGCAGCGGAAATACTAAACCGGTGCTTTCTCCGTACGGCATCGTTTTAAAACACAGGTTTTACCGGGATTTTTGCATAACGGCTGAGCCCGCCCTTACATTACCGCCGATTGCTATCGCGTATAATTAATGGTATTTCCTGCCCGTGCATTACCGCCGATAGTACCGCAGTTAATTATATTTCCCGCAGTTGCATCGCCGCTAATACTATTATCGCAGTTAATTACATTTCCTGCAGTTACATCACCTTCAATAGTATCGCAGGTAATTGAAGAGCCTGCATGAGCATTCCCCTCTATGACGCTGCATGATATGGAAGTGAAGCTTTCAACATTTCGTGCCTTTCCGGTGTAGATAATTTCCACCTTCTGAGCTTCCGGTTCTTGCGCGTCAAGCAGCTCGGTTCCGATAAAGGCGACAATCCTCAGCTTTTCGTCGTTAGGCCACCGGATTTCAGCCGCGCTGATGAGCTTTTCGAGCTTATCTACAGCTTCCGTTTGACTTATCTCTCCGTCTTTGAACGAGGCAAGAATGGGGTTAATCTTTTCTTTTAACATGTGTATTCCTCCATATCAGGGCAAACGCATCAGGCGTTCTCCGTACTATAATTAACCGCAAAGGATTGTTGTAAAAATTACCTGCTCACCTTTCCTCAATCCTCTCTGCGTTCTTAGCGTTCTCCGCGGTTTATTTTAATTAACCGCAGAGCACGCAGAGATCGCAAAGGTGCAGTATCGGCTTTCAGCCCAAAGCTATTACCCATTAATCAATTGCTTCCACTTCTTCTTTACTGAGGCCGGTGATTTTCATAATTAAATCGGAAGCAAGAGCTTCGGCTTTCATCATCCGTGCCGTTTCAAGTTTCGCTTGACGGGAACCTTCAGCAAGACCGATCGATTTACCCTGCTGTATGCCTTGTTGTATGCCGTCTTTTCGCGCATCCATTTCAAATGCTTGCATCAACATGTATTCTTTCCTCCTCTCTTCATTTTCTTTCAATTCCTTGATATACCGGTCTATCCTGCGGATAAGCGGCCTATCGCTCATAATGCCGTTCATATATTTCAAAAAAGCCTTTAGTTCAGGATCCGGTTCTTTATCTGCCGCAGCACTATTGATAATGACTTTGGTAGCGCCGTCCTGTAAGATGATTGCGGTATCTTCACTGCATATCGTTTTGAAGGTATATACCGGTAAGCTGTTGTTCAGATAATCGAACGGGCAAAAAAAGAGGATGAACGAATCAGGCAAATCGGTATAATGCCCGCCCTTTTCAAGGCTGCTGATATCGATTACCGATTGATAATACCGTAACCGTTTGGCAAGGTCTTGTTTATTTGTACTTTGCATCTCTACATCATACACGTTGCCGGTGCTGTCTGTAACCCATACATCAAGGCTATCTTTTACAAATAAACGGGTATCTGCGTCGTCGCTTAACAAAAAGCAGTCCTCGACGTACAACAAGTACGCCTGCGGGTGTTTTTTGTACGCTCCTAGCATCTATCTCGTCTATTTGCAAAAGTTTTTTCAGCCCCGCCAAGGAGGGCGGTGGTTCCATACAGTTACGAGTTTTCGAAAGAAAACTCGCAGCTAAACAATGTACAAGGAGGTACATTGTTTAGCGATATCGTCAGTTATCGTTAAATCATCAAAAGGTTTCCGCATAGGCCCCCTCATTGACTGTATTATAGCATACTTCTTGTTTGATAAGAAGAGTATATTTGACAAGAGATACTGCATGGGGTAGGGAATTTCTTTCTCATTTCCATACCTCCTTACAGTCCTTGTATGACTTTAGGAGGCGAAACGGCTGGAAAACCTCCGCGCTCTTAGCGCCCTTCGCGGTTTTATTTTTAATTAACCGCAGAGCACGCGGAGCACGCAAAGGATTCAGTATCGGCTTTCTCATCGGCACATTATCAATTAGCTAATTGCTTCCATTTCTTTTTTGGTTACACCTTAAATTTCCCGACTTCCTGTGCCAAATTCTCAATACTCTGCTTATTCCGCTGGGCAATTTCGCTCACTTCCTGTACGGCATTGCTAATCTGTACGGCGCCTGATGCCATCTCGTTCATGCTTTCGGTAATGACGCGGGTAAGATCATCAAGTTTGTGCATTTCTTCTGCAACACTTTCACCGCCTTTC
>CAJPOL010000126.1 GCA_905372265.1 uncultured Treponema sp.
AAGTGGTAAGGGAGAGGTCTGCAAAACCTTTATTCATCAGTTCGATTCTGATCGGCGCCTTTTTATCCCATGCGATGGGTTTAATGCTCCGAAGCTCTGTATCAGAGATGTTGACTGCTTAGTACGCTGTTTCTAACAACTTCACCGTTTTTCTGAATTTTCTCTTAATTCTCTCCAAAATACATTGCCTGTTTTCCGCCGAATCTTGTCCGGTGAATTATTCGGCTACGGACAGATTATTTACCGAATGCATGAAAGAAATTTGCGGTTATACGCTCTAAAAATTCATGAGACACTTCGGTACTATCCGGCGGTGTATTGTTACGGATATGCATGGGGTATCCTCGTAATTCCAAACAGCGGGCTGCCACCGCAACAATATCATCAGGATGAGTAAAGCGTTGGTTTTTAAGCCGCATATACGGCGCATCGGTCTCTGTTAAAAGCCTACGGATATCAAATTTTGCAGCCATTGCGCATACCGACTTTTGCCCGCGCAAAACCGCCTTTCCGATTGAAAAATATGCATTGACACCCCTTTTCAAGAATGCGGCTGCCTCTTGTATATTACCGCCCCAGCCGTGAAAAATAACGGCCGGTATCTTTTTCAATTCAGGAACCGCCTCAAAAATAAGCGGCAGCGCTTTTCTGCAATGGATAATCAGCGGCAGCTGGAAGGTTTGCGCTAATCGGATTTGCATACTCCATACTTCACGCTGGGCAGGGAGTGTTTGCTTATACTCATCGGTAAAAAGATCGAATCCGCATTCGCCTATTGCATCGATCCGTTTTGCTTTTAAAAGCCCGTAAAGGGCATCCGCCTCGCTATCCATAACGGGATTCTGGGGATGAATCCCAAACGAGTAAAACACTTGCTGACAATTTACCTTAGCAGGGGCCGTATCTGAAAAGATGCCGCTTTGAATGATCTCTTTATGCCGCTCAAATTCTTGCAGTGTATGTGCGGAACAGCACATCGATACCGATATGCCGTATTGCCGGCAGGGTTCGTTAAGTGCGGCGCAACAGTCAAAATAATCTGCAAGATGAAGATGCGCATCAATATACATACGCATACTATAAATGAAAAAGCATTCAATCTGCAAGCCGGATTAACATTGACTGCTGCATGGAACCGGCGGCAACCATATCCATTTTGGAAGTCTATACTTTAAATTTTCTTACTTCCTCTGCAAGGTTCTGGATACTTTGCTTGTTCTTTTGCGTAATGCCGTGAACTTCCTGTACGGCGTCATTGATCTGGATGCTGCCCGAAGCCATTTCGTTCATACTTTCCGAGATTATGCGGGTAAGGTCATCCAATTTACGCATTTCTTCCGCTACCTGTTCACCGCCCTTCAGCATTTCTTCGGAACCGGCTTGTACTTCGGTGGTTACCGCATTAATAGCTTTCATAGCGGTTAAGACTTCTTTGCTGCCGTTTTCCTGCTCGCGCATCGCTTCGGTCAGCCGGGCGCTCATGTCCTTTACCTGTTCTGCAAGATTAAAGATCGTATTGAATTCTTCTTCAACTGTCCGCGACGAGGCCGAAAGACTGTCTATTTCTCCGCTCAAATTTTTGAGCGTTGCGGTAATCGTTTTTCCTTGACCGGCAGACTCTTCGGCTAATTTTCTGATTTCATCGGCAACGACGGCAAAGCCCTTTCCCGCCTCACCGGCATGTGCGGCTTCGATAGCAGCGTTCATCGCAAGAAGGTTTGTCTGGCTTGCGATGTGCTGGATAACGCTCGATGCTTCCATCAGAGAGCCTGATTCTTCTGCAATTTTCTGCGTTACGGCATTAGAAGTAACAAGCGTTGCTTTGCCGTCGCCGGTTGCGGTTGTGAGACTTTTGATCACTTCATCGGTTTTATCAAGCGTCTGCCCGATGGAAGCAATATTTGCAACCATTTCTTCTACAGAAGATGAAGACTGCGCGACACTCGCCGCCTGTGTTTCGATGCTATTGTTCAACTGTTTAATCGTGCGGACAATTTCCTCGATAGTTGCAGCAGTTTCGGTAACGCTTGCCGCTTGGGTCATCGCCTGCTGCTTTACGCCATCGATATTCGCGCTTATCTGATGTACAGCGCTGGCGGTTTCGGTCATATTGGACGCAAGCTCGTTGCCGACCTCTTCCATTGTGTTGGAGTTGATACCAACCGCTTGAATCGACTTACCGATTTTCGCAATGGTTTCATTAAAGTACTCGGACATATCGGTAATCTCATCGTTGCCCGTAACCGGCAAACGTACCGTTAAATCACCCTCGCCTTGCGCGATATTCCGCAAAGCAAAAACTACGGTTTTAATCGGTTTTACCATCATGCCGGCAACGAAATACACAATAACCAGTGCAATAAGTAAAATGATTACGCCGATACCGAGCATTGATAAGCGCAATGCATTAACCGTTCCCATGAATTCATTTACGGGGGCTGCAATTATGACAGACCAATCGGTAGTTTTTATAGTAGCATAAGAAGATATATTTTTTCTTCCTTTATATGAATAATATCCCAATTCGCTTTCATCTATTTCAAGAGACCGTGCCTGAAAACTTGCCAATTCTTGAAGCGAGGCATCCGTTTTTGCCATTTCTATTGCATTCGCTGCTTTTGTTACAAGTTCTGTATTTTTGTGAGCGACCGTGTTGCCTGTAAGTCCCAGAATATAACAATAGCCCGTTTCGCCGACAACAATGTCATCAATAGCGTCGGTCAGCCATGACGCCAAAATTCCCATAGCTAATACATCCGTTATGTTTTTATTGTCATCATATACCGGAACAGCAAATGTGAGGATCATTTTATTTGTTGCACGGGAATGAAACGGTTCCGTTAAAAATTTTCCGCCTTTTAAAGGTGTTTGAAACCATACTCTATCTTTGACGGAAATTATCTGACTATTTTCGGTGTGATACATATTCCCTTGTGTATCGACAATCGCAGCTTCAACCAATGTTTCATTATAGGAAATTTCTTGTTTTAATACATTCAATTTTTCGTTATGAGAAACAGAAGCATCACGGAAGATAGGCATTCTTGCAATACCTTCCAAAAATTGAAAAAAAGCAGTAATACGCCCGTCAATCACTTCTGCAACATCGGCTGCTTTGTCAATAAGATGCGCTTCAACCTTTTCGGTTACGGCTCTACGGGCAGTTCTTACAGCGAGCAAGCCTTCAACAAGAGACGCCATCGCAACCAACAACCCGAAAATAAGAATCAGTTTGTAGCGAAGAGAAAATCGTTTTTTCATTGTATACTCCTTTGTGTGGAACCACCGCCGTCCATGGCGATTTTGAAATATACATCCTGTCCGTTATGACCAAAGGATGTTCCCTGTGGAAACCCTTGCTTCAGATACATTATGCTGTGATGATGAATGAAGAATAAATCATGAAGAATTGAAATAGTTTATAATTTTTATTTGTGCTGCCGGGTAGAAGTACTGACATCCTGTCAGAGAAGCAACGAAGTAGATGCGCTGTATATTGTAAAAAAAGCCTTTTGGAAATAGACGATGCA
>CAJPOL010000127.1 GCA_905372265.1 uncultured Treponema sp.
ATGCGAAAGGAAGAATAGAGATTCTGCCCGGCGGCGGCATTACTGCAAAGAATGCGGATAAGCTGGTAAAAGCAACCGGCGTTACTCAGATACACTTTGCCGCCTTAAAGGCATTGCCTGAGCCGTCCACAGCTCTGAATCCCTCCATCTACTATGGAGGAGCTCTCTATCCGCCGGAAGACCGCTTTGAAACGGCGGACGAAACCGCTATGACAGCCGTCATACATTCTATCAAGTAACGCGCCGCCGTTAAAAAAATAACCGGTTAATCCGTGAATAGACTAACCGGTTATTGTTGTTCAGTATCCTATAGGCAGCCGTTCGTTAGTTCGCCTTTATCGTAATCTGTCTGCGGGGCGCAACTTCCTTCCGCGGAATGGTAACCGTCAAAACACCGTTTTTGAAGGCCGCCTCTACCTTTTCATGATCGATATCCTCAGGCAGCGTAAACCGTCTGACAAAGCGGCGGCGGCTCCGTTCCCTTATCAGGAACTGTTCGCCTGAATTTTTTTCTTCCCTAGTTTCTTCCTGCACAGAGGCAACGGTTAAAGCCCGCTCCTTGAGATGGATGGTTACATCTTTTTCCGTGCAGCCGGGAAGATCGATATCCATTGTGTAGGCGCTGCTGCTTTCGCGTACATCAACCGCCGGATACTGTGAACCGGCTAACGGGCTGAATACGCCGAAGTTGGGCGTATCACTCTGCATAGTGTCCAGCAAGCTGTCTGTAAACAAGGGATTGAAAATACTTAATGCGTTCATAGTGTTAACCTCCAAGGTGATTATTCTGTGAAGTTTTTACTTCACTTATATTCAAGCAATATGCGTGCCAACTTTAAAGACTCGTTGTTTTATTCATTTATTTGAGCTATAAGCGGTATAAACCGGTATAATAGCCGATTTTAACATAATAATGAGCTTATAAAGGGGATAATGAAGAGAACCCGCTGCTATAATACCGGTATCTATGGTCATGATGGATACACTCTTCTTTTTTAATGAGTCGTTTTGCCTGTCAAAGTGTGTCATTATTTTTGAGTTATTTTCAAAACTGTGTCGAAATGACTCGATTAAACAAGACAAACACAGCAGGGAGGACAGATAAAAATCGCAGAGTTGAAATATTGACAAAAGAAAACGGTTATTGTAAACTTTTTTAAAATTTATGGTTTACAATAACCGTTTGGAGTTCTTAGTATGAATACTACCGTATTAAAATCAACATTTGTCGCTCTTTTTGCGGCAATTATTTGTGTCGGCTGGTTTATGGTCATCCCGCTGGGCGCGGTACCGATTGTTCTTCAGAATGTACTGTGCATTTTAACGGCTGTCTTGCTTGGAGGTATCCTCGGCGGCGCTCCGACGGCGCTTTTTTTGATAGCCGGACTACTCGGACTTCCCGTTTATGCAGGAGGCTCAAGCGGTATCGGCGTATGGATGGGGCCGACAGGAGGCTTCCTTTTCGGCTATTTGCTCGGCGCAGTTCTTGCCGGTCTGATCGCAGGCAGGCCTTCCATATCGGAAAAAAAATGTAATAAAACCGCCGCTATCCGTGTTGCCGTAGCAATCTTTGCCGGAATGATTATTCTCTACATTCCCGGCGTAATCCGGTTTGCAGCGTGGGCGAGCGCTGGAGGGAAAGTTCCGGCGGATAAAACGCTTTTTGCCTATACTATGGGAGCAGCTGTTCTCCCCTTTATCCCGGGGGATATTTTAAAAAGCATTATTGCCATCCCGATAGCGCTCAAAGTCCGCCCGATACTGGCGCAGTATTTATGGAATCGCTAGCGGGCAGATTGCCGCCGGATGTTTTGCCTAAGATATGAACAGCTCCGCAGCACAGACACTCAAAGTCGAGCAGGTTTGCAAGGCGTTTGCAACCGCCGATGGGGCTGTTGAGGCCTTATCCGGCGTCAGTTTTGAAATTCCGGAAAACTCGTGTACCGTCATCGGCGGGGAAAACGGATCGGGAAAAAGCGTACTCATGGCTATCATCGCAGGGCTTGAACGGGCGGATTCGGGAACTGTAACGGCATACGCAAAGACGGGGCTCGTGTTTCAGGAAGCGGAAACGCAGATATTAGGGGAAACACCCCGTGAGGATATCGCTTTCGGCCCGAAAAATCTGGGGTGGCCGCCTGAAAAAATCAGCGCTGCGGTGACTCATGCACTTGAGATGACGGGGCTTACCGCTAAAGCGGACTTTCAGGCGCGGTTTCTCTCCGGCGGCGAAAAACGGCGGCTTGCTGTCGCTTGCATGCTCGCAATGGATTTACCGATTATCATTATGGACGAACCGTATGCAAATTTGGATTTTACCGGCGTAAAGCAGGTCAATGCGCTTATCAAAACGCTGAAACAGGATCGGAAAACAGTTATCATTTTAACTCATGAAATAGAAAAATGCCTCGGATTAGCCGACCGCTTTATTGTATTATTTAGAGGGAAAAAAGTCTTTGACGGTACGCCGCAAAGCGGTATTGAACGGAATTTGGAACAATGGAATATCAGAAATCCGCTTACAGCGTATACATCTATTGAAGACATGGTGTGGTAATGGAATGAGTAAACCGCCGAATGCAAAGCATTCGCTTTTCCGCTATAAAGCCGGTAATTCTGCGCTGCACAGGCTACCTGCATGGATAAAGATTTTGATCGTCCCCGCCTTAAACCTCATCTTTTTCTTCTTACCGGTTCCCGTTATTGCCGGTTGTATTTTCTTACAATGCGTTGCAGCCCGTGCAGCAGGTTTTTCGTTCAAAGAACAACTTGAGGATATGCGCCCGCTGCTGTACTATGCCGTGTTGCTGTATTGCACTCAATTTCTTACACTGAGTTTTTCAGCAGGCGCTCTGTCCGGCTTCAAAGCGGCGGTTACCAATCCTACAACCCTCATCATGCTGGGGAAATTGTTTTGTATTATCCAGAGCGCCTCACTCATGTTTAAAACCTCAACCTCGTTGGAAATCCGTGAGGGAATCGGAACGATTGAAAGTGTTGTCCGACGGTATCTTCCTTGTTCAAAAAAGAATAGTTTTACCAATACGCTTTCACTGTTCGTATGCTTTATCCCGATGGTGCATACGATTTGGGAACAGACAAAACGGGCATGGATTGCGCGGCACGGTAAACAATCAATTAAAATGTACGCTACGCTGATACCGGTATTGTTCTCCGTTGGTATGAAAAAAGCCTATAATTCCGCAAAAGCAATTCTTGCCCGCTCGTAAACAATGCGAGCATAAAAAAACCGCTCCAGGAGTATGCAAGATGGAGCGGTTTTAA
The DNA here is from genome assembly GCA_905372265.1 of uncultured Treponema sp. Classification (GTDB taxonomy): domain Bacteria; phylum Spirochaetota; class Spirochaetia; order Treponematales; family Treponemataceae; genus Treponema. Next base: position 3,286 of record CAJPOL010000127.1, read on the forward strand.
AATAGAGTATAAATCATTCACACTTATCAATAC
>CAJPOL010000128.1 GCA_905372265.1 uncultured Treponema sp.
TCTTATGAATCCTCACGACTTATTACCGCTTTTAGACAAAAATTGATTTCCGTGAGTGCGAAATGAACAGTATAGACAAATAAGAGTTAAAAACAGTAGATTAAGGAAATCAGCAATCTGAAATGTATGGAGTGAAAAATGAATCAACAACCCCGACGCAAGCGTCGGGGTTGTTGATTTTTTGAGTAGCCTTTTTAAAAACTGAGTTCCGTGCATTGACGTAACTACTACCGGCATGCATAATTACAACGATAGGGAGATATATATGTTCCGAAAGAGCTTTATCATAAGCGCCGTACTGTTTGTTATGTTCATAACGGCATGTGCCACCGTTCCTCACCATACAGAGGCAAACATGATGCAGCACACCAGCGGGATCGGATATACAGTAGCTATTTATCGGCCCGCACTTTCGCCCGAAACTGCGGAAATGGTTCAATTAGCGTATCAGATTCAAAATTTTTTAATACATGATTTTAAGACCTATTCAGACGTAAGCCTCATCGATACCGATACTGCCGGCTCATCAGCCGATCTACAAAAAGCATCGGGTAAAAATGCACAACTCAAAATCATCGGAGAACTTTCCTATAGTAATATTGAAGAACTCTATATGGTAACGCTTCGCGGAGTCGATACGCGAACCGGCGAAATTCTTGCTCATTTTTCAAAAAAATACACCGCTGATGAGATTCGGTATCAAATTGCAACAAAAGAAGCGGTGCCGGAACTTTTTAACGGGTTTTCAATAACGCTTATCGAAGAGGCGAAAGCGGATATTGCGCAGACTATTTCAACTGCCGAAAAAACCATTCAACAAAAAGAGGCAGCGCAACAAGCCGGTAAACAGCACTATAATAGGCAATCTGCTGCGGATTTCCAGAAAAAGCAAACCGCTTCGGCCCGGCAGCGCAAAAAATCTTTTTCAATTGATTCATGGACCCTGGGAATTGGATATTTTTCAGGTTATTTCCGCCAGCAGCAGCCGTCTCTTAATCACTTTAAAGGTATAGAAAAGAACCGTTTTTGTCAAACCAACTTATCGATGTGGGGATTCCAAAGCCGTTATCTTGGTCTACTGTCCAATTCCATCGGTATTACGATTGGATGTTCAGGGGGGATGTCATTCAATGATCAGCCGTTTATGGACTTAAAGAGAAACTATGTGCTTGCACTGAATACGTCAGTCGGCTTCCCGCTCATATTGGGTAACAGTACATTCGGCATCGGTATCGGACCTGCGATCGGCAGTACAACAGTTTTCTCATCGAATTCAGGCTGTATAACTGATGGGCTGTGTACGGGAAAAATGACTCATAGCGGCATAACGATGGAATTCGGTATCGGCGGTTCCGCCGTTGCATATTTAAATGCCGGTATCCTTTCGATACATGTCGGATTGGATGCCTTTTATAATGCGGCGAGTTTCACCCACTATCGATACAAAGTTACCGGCTTACCGGTCAGCGGCGTCAAAAAGCATACCGCCATGCATTTCGGCGGCAACAAGCAAAGTTATATTCTCTACCCGTACATCGGCATCGGATTGGCCTTTTAACAGAAACGGCGCTTCCTCTAAATTAGACAGTCTCTTTTTTTCTGTCGGAATATGATCGCAGCGCCGCTTCGATGGCATCAATACTACTGTCGGGGGTGGAAGCGCCTGCGGCAAGGCCGATTGTTTCATAACCGTAGAGTGCGTCCGGTATGTCGTCCGCTGTTTCTGCCAGCCATGCAGGAGTTCCTCTATCAAGAGCCGTCTGTACCAGCCGGCGCGTATTGGCTGATGTTTTGCCGCCGATAACCAACAGAGCATCAACTTCATCGATAAGTTCAAGCAATGCTTCCTGCCGCTCGTCGGTTGCAGGACAGATGGTATCAAGTACTACTAATTCCGGATTTTTTTTTAACAAAATATCGGTAACGGCGCGGTATTCAGTACGTTTAATCGTTGTCTGGGCGAGGAGTACCGCTTTTGAGGCGGCGCAGAGATCAAGTTCCGCCGCTTCTTCCGCCGTTTGCACTACAAAACAGCGGCCGCCCGGCACTGCCCGTACATATCCTACAATCCCGATGCACTCGCCATGCTTTCTGTCTCCGGCAAGAATAACGGTATATCCTTTTTCGGCATATCGGGCAGCCCGCCGTTGGCTTGCAATAACGCGCGGACAGGTCGCATCGACAATCACGGCATTGCACGCCTCAAGTTCCTGCCGTTTTTGCGGAGCAATACCATGCGCACGGATAATAACCGGCGCCTCAGGAATAATCTGCGGCTGCAATTCGCGGTCGGGATCTATAACACGAACGCCCTTTTCTTTTAAAGAACACAAGGTTGCAGGATTGTGAATAAGCGGTCCGTAAGTACTTACAGCCTTACCGGAAGAGCCGTTCAGAGTACTGAGTACAGCGTCAACAGCTTTCCGCACTCCCATACAGTAACCGAGTACCCGCGCTCTCTTTATACGGAGCATCTTGAAAACACTATCCCTAGAGCATTGCAAGGATATCTTTTACAGCTTTAATAAACACTTCGATATCCTCTTGAACTGTTGAATGTCCGATTGAAATCCGCAGCGCGTTCTGTGCAATATCAGGCGGCACTGACAAAGCCGCAAGCACCGGTCTGACTTTTTGCTTTGATGAACAAGCGGAACCGGCAGAGACAAAGATGCCGCGGTCGGACAAACAGCGCATCATCACTTCGGCAGGAATACCCGTAAAACCGCCTTGAATAATCCACGGAGAAAAATCTCCGGCAAAGGCACCATCCTCCACAGCTGCCCCGTTTTGCAAGGCGCCCCGTACAGACGGAATCGGTGTAAAAGAAGATATTTTCTGTAGTTCCGTAATCAATAATTGCGAAAGGCTCTCCGCTTTCTCAAATGTGTGCTGAAAATCAGCGTAGGTCTTTTCAAGACAGCGGGCGAGTGCGCAGGCTCCTGCAAGGTTTTCCGTACCCGGCCGGACACTGTGTTCCTGAGCGCCTCCTCTGATTGCCGAATCGAGGGGAGCACGTAAATAAAGCAATCCGATACCGCGCGGACCGCCGATTTTATGCGCACTCATTGAAGCGGACTGCACCTTCGATAAGGCGAGCGCGTGAAGCGGTAATTTTCCGATTGCCTGCACTGCATCGGTATGAAAATGAATAGACCTCTTTCCGGCGCTCTGTACTGCAAGCGCCTGTGCAATTTCACTGATAGGCTGAATAGAGCCTATTTCATTATTCACACTCATAACCGATACCATGACAGTATCTTCTCGAATGGT
>CAJPOL010000129.1 GCA_905372265.1 uncultured Treponema sp.
AGTGAATTGATAACGCCGATAGCGGTTGAATAGCTGAAATCGTTATTGACCAATCCCATCTTATACACATACGTCGACATGATTTCGGCGGTCTCAAGATTGAGCGGATTTTGCATCAAAAACGCCTTTTCAAAACCTAAGCTCATAACAAAGCCCATGTTCAAAATAAACATGATAACAATTGTGTTTCTGATACAGGGTAAATCGATATACCAAATTTTCTGAAATTTATTTACACCGTCTACACGCGCAGCTTCATACAATCCGGGGTCAACGGAGGTAAGCGCCGCAAGATAAATAATTGCGTTGTAGCCGGTATTCTGCCACAATGCCGACCACACATAGATATGCCTGAAAAGCTTCGGCTCCCCCATAAAATTTAAGGGATCAAGCCCGAATTCTGCCCGTATCACATTGAACAGCCCCAACGCAGGATCCATAAACTGCATCAAAATTGAGACCATAACCACCGTCGAAATAAAATACGGCGCATACGTTACCATTTGAACGGATTTACGCCAGAGCTTGCTTTGCGTTTCGTTCAGCGCAAGCGCCATAATAACCGCAATCGGAATTGAAGCGAAAAGCGCATACATACTCAGGATAAAGGTATTCCACATAATCTGCAGGGCAGAAGGATTAGTGAAAAATTTGACAAACTGCGCAAAGCCTACCCACGGACTTCCCCAAATACCTTTTGAAATACGGTATTTTTTGAACGCAAGCAGGATACCGTACATCGGCACGTACTTAAATATGACAAAATACAGCATCGGTAAGGCAATAATGACATAAAACTGCCAATGCGCACATATTTGACGTTTTGCGTTTTTACTTAACATATACTAAGTATTACATTGAATGTGTAATTGCGATAGCGTCGATATTTAAAAATCAAGTATGCTGATATAAAAATAAGAGGCATTTTATGTAAAAAAGGTCATTTTTTAAAAAACAGAAAAACGCCCCTTTATTTTGCAGGTGTATCAGCTACAATAGCTGCACAGACGCACCGCTATTCGTGTGGAGGGTTTGAATACCCCGACGCTGTTCGGAGGATATTCGGAGGATATATGAAAACAAGTTTATATACGGAACATCAATTACAGACAATACAGCGGTGGCAAAGCCTGCAATTCGGTATGTTTATCCACTTCGGCCTCTACTCGCTTGCGGGCGGTTGCTGGAAGGGGCTTCCCGTCAAAAGAGGGTATTGTGAACAAATACTTTCGCACGGGGAGCTTCCGCAAGCCGACTATGAAGCTTTACTGCATAAATTTCTCATACCCGATTTCAATGCGGAAGCGATTGTCCGCCTCGCCAAAGCTGCCGGAATGCGTTATGTAGTGATTACCTCGAAGCATCATGACGGCTTTTGTCTTTTTAATACAAAGACTACATCTTATAACAGCATGAATGCGGCTTGTAAGCGGGATATCGTTGCCGAACTCAGCGCAGCTTGTAAAAAAGAAGGTCTTGCGTTCGGAGTATATTTTTCACTCATCGACTGGCATTGCCCTGATGCTCTTCCGATAAGCGCTCATAATTCTGACCGTATTCCGCCGAAACACCATGAATATAACTGCGCTCAGTTAACCGAGCTGCTGACTAACTACGGCGAGATTTGCGAATTATGGCTCGATATGGGATACCCGACTGTCGAACAATCACAAGATATGTATGCGCTTGTACATTCGCTCCAAAAACACATTATGATTAACGGGCGTATATGGAACGATATGGGCGACTTTGCTACACTTCCGGATAATGCAATACCCGAATTGCCGGTGAATGAATACGAATTAAACATTCCCTGGCAAACGCCGGCTTCTATTTATAAAGAAACATGGGGGTATAAAAGCTGGCAGGAACGCGGCAGCATTGATGAAAAAATTGCCGAATTAACCGGAAGTTTACGCCGTGTCGTATCCAGCGGCGGTAACTACCTTCTGAATATCGGGCCGGATAATACCGGTAAGGTTATTCCTTTTGAAAAAGAAGTCTTAGAGGGGATCGGTCGCAGTGTACGCGAAACCCCTCTTCCGCCCGCGCACAGTTTCGGCAGGGATGAAGGTCAAACAGCAGCGTTTCATGTTCCCCCTATTCAGGCAGAAAAAGACGGTTCTTTCCGCTTGACCGTTTGTACAAACCTCTTTCGCTATACGGGCGGTGAATACTATACCCTGCGGCCGATTATAACGGGAAAACGCTGGCGGTTGGCCGTTTCGCCTGAATCCGCTCAAACGGTCTTTCTGTTAGGCTGGAAGTGTGTTTCCCCTCTAAAAGAAGATATAAAGCTCTGCTTTGAAGATGACGATACACGGCTGTATTTTTCGCTCCGCAAGGGAGAAACCTGCGGTCTTATCAGCTCCTGCTACCGCTTACCACAAAACCGCCGTATATGCACACTGGAGCTTTCCACCGTTGGGGCACCCCACTGCCGCGGGGAACTCATCCCTGACAGCATGGCGCTGACCTTGGAAAAGGCTATTATGAATTATGAATTATGAATTATGAATTATGAATTAACTGCGTCGGGGTTGTTGATTGCGGAAGCGCTCGTAATGTGGTATAGTGGCGCGCATGATGAAAGCTCGTTTTATTTTTATTACCGGCGGGGTTGTTTCTTCCCTTGGGAAAGGCATTACCGCCGCATCTATCGGACTTTTGCTGAAAAGCAGAGGGTTTTCGGTTATCAATCAAAAGTTTGATCCTTATCTGAATATCGATCCGGGGACGATGAACCCCTATCAGCATGGAGAAGTTTTTGTAACGGAGGACGGCGGAGAAACCGACCTCGATCTCGGCCATTACGAACGGTTCACCGATGTTGCTTTGCATAAATTCAATAGCCACACGGCCGGAAAAGTATACCTTTCCATTTTGGATCATGAACGGGCTGGGGACTATTGCGGAGCGACCGTACAGGTTATCCCGCATGTTACCGACGAGATTAAGCGCCGCATTATGCAGACGGCGGAGCAAACCGGCAGCGACATCGTTATTACGGAAATAGGCGGTACGGTCGGCGACATCGAATCGCTCCCTTTTATAGAAGCAATTCGACAAATCCGGAATACGGTCGGCAGGGAATATTGTCTTTTTATTCACCTCGGCCTTTTACCGTACTTAAAAGAATGCGGCGAGATTAAAACCAAACCCATGCAGCATAGCGTTAAAGAGCTGCTCGGCTTCGGGATTCAGCCCGATATCAT
>CAJPOL010000130.1 GCA_905372265.1 uncultured Treponema sp.
TACCTGCAATGCACTTTAACAATGTTGTTTTTCCTATTCCATTGCATCCCATAACAGCAAGGATTTCACCTTCATTTACGGTAAACGACATATCATGTAAAATCGGTTTTGTACGGGGGTATGCAAAAGAGGCGCAGTTCACTTCGACTATGTTATTCATGTACAGAGGCATCCTTAAATAAAAAAAGCAAAGCGAAAAGCGGCGCTCCGGTTAGTGAGGTGATAATGCCGATGGGAATTTCCGAAAAGCCGATTGTTCGGGCAAAGGTGTCGGAAAGCAGCATAAACAAAGCGCCGAATACGCTTGAAAGCGGCAGTACATATCCGTGATTCGATCCGATAATTTTTCGAGTTGAATGAGGAATTACCAAACCTACCCAGCCGATCATACCGCTTACCGTAACGGCAGAAGCGATCAGTACAGTCGCTGCACCAAGCACAATACTTTTAACGAGCTTTGGATGCACACCGGCGATTTTTGCTTCATCATCTCCGAGCGATAAGATATTTAACTTCCAGCGAAATAGGTATAACAGTCCCGTTCCAACCAAAAATGGGAGCAGAATAAAAGTAATTTGCGCCGAGCCGGAGGATGCAAAGCTGCCCATCAGCCAAAACGTAATTGCAGGCAGGGTATCGTTCGGATCTGCTGCAAATTTTAGAATGGAAAGCAGAGAAACAAATAATGATGAAGTAATGATACCGCTTAAAACAATAGATAAAACAGAAAAATCTTTTTTCAATCTACATAATGCAACCACAAAAAAGATACTGAGTAGTCCTGCAGTAAAGGAGAGTATAAGTGTTGCGAAGAGATTATTGCCGAAGAACAGAATCCCTGCTGCAGCGCCAAATCCTGAAGCGGAAGCGGTTCCCAACACATCGGGACTCGCAAGCGGATTTTGCAAAATACCCTGCATCGCCGTACCTGCCAGAGCAAGTGCAGCGCCTACCATAATCGATAGTATCACTCGCGGAAGACGGATATCGAAGAGGATATGCCGTTTTACATCACCGTCTGAGACTGTTTGCCGTGTAACAAGCTTTGCAATATCGGACGGCATAATCTGAAACCGTCCGATAAAACAAGCGGCAATTGCTGCTGCCGTCAAAAGCACTATACCGGCAATAAGTATTTTGCGATATGAGGTATGACCGTACCTGTGCATTTAATGTATCGCTATCGGTTTAAGCATATCGCTGATAACAGTATCCGGTAAATCGGCAGCATACATTTCTTTGTAATAGTGTTTTATTCTTGCCTTAAATTCAGTCTCGGTATACCTATCGGGATATACTTTCAGCAGCATCCAAAGCGGCACCAAAGGAGAATCGGCACACGGCATTCCCCAGCTGTATGTGCCTTGCGGAATATCGAATACATGTTTTTCTTTTACCGCAGTAATAAACGACCAGTCGGAGCCGTCTACTTTGTTTTGTAAAATATGTGCAGCAGCGATTACATTTTTCCCGACTCGCATGTTATTGATAAAAATCACATCGGGATTCCACGCATGAATCTGTTCCATAGAAACGGCTGCCTGTCCTGCTCCATCAGCAAAGCCTTCTACTGCCGCGCTATTTTCAAAACCTGCCATCTTTAAAAATGCATCTCCATAACTGTTTTTTCCGCTTACGGTAATCTTCCCGCCAAGATAGCTGAAAATAAAGAGTGCTTTTAATTTTTTATGTTCACCTGTATGCAAAATTTTTTCAGTGAGTGTATTTGTTTCCTGCCACTGCTTTTTAAACCGTTCGGGATTTTTTATGCGGAAAGTATCTGCAAGCAGCGCTTCCCATTTTTCCGTTAGCGTTTGGGGATTCATATCTTTCAGGTGCATATTCAACATCGGTGCATCGATATTCGACAAATTCTTTTTTTCAAAATCCCCGTAATAGATAATCAGCGAAGGATGTAATGATGCCAAACTTTCGACATTGATTGTAAAATCGTTATTGACAAACGAGGTGTCGATGTTTTTCGCACTGGGATTTACAATATGCAGCACCTGCGGATTTGATGTTGAAAATGTCCGCGGATTTACACCGACAACGGAATCCGCAAGCTGCGGGAAGGTAAGCAGCATCGAATAAACCGGCGGTGATAAATTGACGATACGGGTATGTTGTTGCTCCCGTTCGGATTTTTCTGCACCATGCGATTCTTTTTGCCCTGCAGCAAAAAGACTGAGACCTAATACGGAAATAAAAACCGCATATACAATTTTCTTATTCATATTTTCCTCCATAAAAATAATCGTTCACAATAATAGTAAAAACTTTTACAAGTTTTAAAAATGATTTGCTATCATCTCATTAGCTTTTTCTAAAAAGTGATTGATAAGAGAGCATTCTTGCTCATTCAGCGAATCGATAAAATCGAAAAAAGATTTGTCATACGTTTGATGGTACTTCTCATGTGCGGTATACGCCGATTTCCCTCTCTTTGTTAAAAATAATTTCTTTCGTTTTTTATCCTCCGTATCCTCCTCTTTTTCTACAAATCCGCGTTCCTCAAGTTTCAGCAAAGTCTTGTGAATAACCGCACGGGTAATCCCCATATCGCGGGCAATTTCCGAGCTGAATATTCCCGGATTATCTCCTATCTTTTTTATGATATGAATTTCTCCGCGGTAAAACGTCATATCCTTCCCTGCAAAGGAGAGCGTGTTGTTTTTTCCGTTTGCAATTTTCTCTATCAATGCTATGTATCGTTCAATCACAATATTTTTATTTGTCACTGTATACCTTCCTAAAGACAATAAAAGGATATAAGCCGTCGGAGTCTTTCATTATCTCTTTTAGACTGACGGAATTTAAAGCGGAGATCAGCATCTCTTTTGATAGAGCTTTATTCATGCGGAAGTTTTCATCCCTCGGTGCGCTGCGTCGGAGTTGTTGATTTTTTCGTCTGAGATTTCCCTTTAGCCACCGCGCTGCATATCGCGCCTTATCTTTCTCTGCGGCAAAAGCGGTATCATACACCAATAATAGTCCGTCTTCTTGGAGCGCATCACTTATTTTTTTAACAAACGGTTCGATCATCTCCAGCACAAATGGAAAAATACCTGAGGCAATAATGAAATCGTAATTTTCCCCGATACCGTCTAAAAGGAAATTTCCTTCCATGATTGCAATGCGTTTT
>CAJPOL010000131.1 GCA_905372265.1 uncultured Treponema sp.
AATCCGGCCGCCTCAAAGGTTTCATCCGTATAATCGTCGTATTCAGCCATGCTATGGAAAGCGGCTGTTTCGGATTGCAGAATTTTGTCGCTTATACGGTAGATCGCCTGCGATACCATCGACCGGGGTTTATACACAATAACAGGCAAACGGGAGGAGAGCGCCGTTTCCTGCACCGAATCGCGGTAAACTACGCCGAGATGTTCAAGGTTGATATTAAGATATTGTTTGCACGAGCGGTGGATTTTCAGCGCTTTATCGGCATCCTTTGGATCATCCAGCATATTCATAATGAGACGCGGTTTAAACATTTGCAGATCGCGCAAAAAAAGCTCGGTATTTGCAGGGTCAACCTTTGCAAGTTCGATAATAATATTAGGAATATACATCCGCTGCATGGCAGAAGAATCGGATTTTAACTTTTCAAGGTGTTTAAAACCCGGCGTTTTTCTTTTAAAGGTATTGTACAGCATCCTAAAGACAATATTTTTTAGAAAAAGATATGCGTTGAGCGTTGCCGTTACCGATGGAGCCGTTACGACAATCCCTTGAGGCGATAACAGAAAAAAATCCAAAATACCGAGATGCGTTCCTGCACCGAGATCAAGAATAAGGTAGTCGGCATCAACTTTCAGCATGTTTTTTATGAGGTTATTTTTATCGGCTGCTTTCAGTCCTGCAAAGCCCGGTATCTCCGAATCGCCGGGTATAAACCGGACATTAGGATATGTAGTCGTTACGATAATATCCTCGAACTGAGAACTTCCCGATAAAAACGTACCGATACCATGAGCATTCGATTGCTGGCCGAGTACAAGATGAAGGTTTGAAGCGCCTAAATCCAAATCGGCAATAAGCACCTTTTTTCCTGCTTGCCCGAGTGCAATTGCAAGATTGGCGGAAAGTAAACTTTTCCCGACTCCTCCCTTTCCGCTAGCAACCGGTATTATTTGCATAATACATACTCCCTTTCATATACGAATAAATCAGCAACACAGTATCAGCTGCAAGGAAAAAAAACACTTCTTTAGAGAAATTTCCATAGACCTGTGTAGATTGTAAAATTTCTGCTAGTATATCAAATCCGCCGTGAAAAATATAGAGGAACTCCGCGCAAATAGATGAGAACTTGAATAAACCTGCAATATAGAGCCATGTATGAAATGCTTTCTCATTAAGCGACAGCATGAACCATGGAAGAACCGGTACACAGATTGCCGCGAGACACATATATTTGAATAGCAGTATGTCTTGAGAAAGCCGTGAGGCAAAGTGAGCGGCATAAAAAACTTTTATGACCTCGTACACACAAGCCGACGCATACGCCACTGATGCTATTTTGCGTTTCATCCTTATTGAGAGAGTATACGCAAGGCCGTGTTAGGTCAAGGGGCGCAAAGCAGAATTTATTTTATGCGGCGATTGGTTAATGGCAGCCGGTAGCTTATGTGAGATGTACCGATAATCTGAGTTCTGTAACGGCTGAATGTTTTTTGCAGTTGCTAATAGTGAAAAAATAAGCTATTATAAAATAATCCCTAAGGAGGAAAATTTAATGGCTACAACGACCTTACATGGCGCCGCCGTTATCGACAAGTCAATTATCAAAAAGACGTCAACCGCATCGTCTTGCTTTATGGGACTCGGCCAGATTCTCTATTTAAAGCAGTACGTACGCGGAGCTTTTTTTGCTTTGATGGAATTAGCGGTTTTATTTCTGATCTTTTTCGATCAAACCGTAATGAGGTTTAACGGAAAAGGGCCTATCGTGCGGAGTATTACCGGCCTCATCACGCTCGGAGATGAAAAACCGAATGTTCCGATTAAGCTGAAAGATCATTCGATTTTTATGATGATAGGCGGCCTTATCACTGTGCTGCTGCTGGTAGTATTCATCGGCATGTATATCGCAAACGTGATTACCGCAAAAAAGGCTGCGGAGGAACTGGTAGAAAAACAGTATTATCCTTCCGCATCGGAAGCCCGGCAAAAGTTTGTTGAATCGGCTTTCCCGTATCTCGGTTTAAGTCCCGCGATCTTGTTGATCTTGTTCTTTACCGTTTTGCCGCTCATCTTTTCGGCGTTGGTTGCATTTACGAATTATTCGTCGCCTAAGCACATTCCGCCGAACAATTTGGTCGACTGGGTAGGATTCGAAAACTTTGTTACGATGTTCAGCTCGAAGATGGCGAACAGCTGGTTCTCTGCCTTTGGCCGTGTCGCGCTCTGGACGGTTATTTGGGCATTTTTTGCAACCACTACCTGTTATTTTACCGGTATGATTTTTGCGGTTATTCTCGTTGATAAGCGTATCAAACTGCCGAAATTCTTCCGGACGGTGTTTATCCTGCCGTATGCTATTCCGGTTATGCTGAGCTTATTCATTTGGGCGAACCTTTTGAATGGAACTTTCGGGCCTATCAACCGCTCGCTGATACAGTTCGGCCTTTTGAGCGAACCGATTAAGTGGCTTTCCGATCCGTTTATGGCAAAGATTACGATGCTGTTGGTTAATATTTGGATCGGCTTCCCGTACAGTATGATACTGATTACCAGCAACATGACGGCAATTCCCGCAGATATTTATGAAGCGGCGACCATCGACGGTGCGAATAAGCTGCATCAATTCTTCCGCATCACGCTTCCGCTGGTACTGTTCCAAACAATGCCCATCCTGATTATGCAGTTTGCCGGAAATATCAATAACTTCGGCGCCGTATTCTTCCTTACGGCAGGCGGTCCGAATCTTGATGACAGTATTCAGACAAAGGCGGGAGCGACCGACCTGTTAATTTCATGGATTTATAAGCTCACCTATGACACGCCGACTCTCTACAACCTTGCCTCGGTACTCTCTATTCTTGTGTTTGTCGTACTGGTACCGTTTGCGGTGTATAATTTTACGCATACCAAAGCATTTAAAGAAGGAGAACTGTAATGAAAAAGTATTCCCTTAGTACCGTACTTGTGCTGGTTATCCTGTATACCGTTCTTATTTCTACAGTACTCTTTGTTCTCTACCCCGTTGCCTTTACGGTCGGCGCGGCGTTTACAAAGACGAATTCGCTGGCAGCAACCAGCATTTCTCCGATTCCGAAAGAGCCGTCTGTTTATCAGTTTAAGCGGCTTT
>CAJPOL010000132.1 GCA_905372265.1 uncultured Treponema sp.
TACCCAAACGGAAAAAGGACACGGACGGGTAGAAACGAGAAGTGCGTATACTACTGATGATGTTGAATGGCAACCGGGTAAATGCAGGATTGAGAGTAAGAATATACAGCAGAATCTGAACATGCTCCATAAAGCAGCGCTTAATATCGTGCGCATATACAAGCGGGAAAGTCAATCAAAACTGGCTTTGAACGGCATTATGTTCCGCGCTCTTATGAATCCTCACGGCTTATTACCGCTTTTAGACAAAAATTGATTTCCGTGCGTGAGGCAATGCTCATAGTTGCAAGAATCGGCAAAAAGAAATACAATAGCGAGCTATTATGCAAAATCAGTCAACAAAAATGCACACGGTTGTTTCTTCATCGGAAGATCGGGCGTTGCTTTTACAAACAGCGCTTTATGCAGGGGAACTGCTGGTCAGGAACGGGGCGGAAATGTACCGCGTTGAAGAGACATTATTTAAGATATGCGAATCACGCGGGGTCTCCAATGTAACGCCTTTTGTAACGCCGACATTAATTTTTATTGCCGATGAAAGCGAAGTGCATTCAGTATATACAAGAAACATAAAAAAACGCAGCAATAATATTAGTAAAATCGCTATGGTGAACGATTTTTCCCGGAAATTCGTAGAAGGAAAAATTGAGCTTGCAAAGGCAATGCGGCTGTTAAAATTGATAGAGGCCAACAAGGGGTATCCTTATTGGTTGGTGTTGCTGGCTGCCGGCATCGGGTGCGGTATTTTTGCTGTACTGGTCGGTGGTAAAATCGGCGATTTTATTGCAGCGTTTATTGCCTCGTGTATTGCCGTCTGGATAAATGATACGATATTCGCGCACTCCCGTACCGTCTTTACCGGTAACTTTATTGCGAGCATGTTTGTCGGTATTATTTCAGTCGCTTCGTTTCAGATTAAACTGGTTGATAATCTTGATAGCATTATCGTCGGCGCTGCGTTGTCGCTTGTTCCGGGCGTTGCGTTTACCGCCGGCATTCGGGACTTTATTTCAGGCGATCTGATTTCAGGTATTGCGCGGATAGGCGAATCCATACTGGTTGCGATTGCCATCGCATTCGGCGTCGGCAGTATCTTAATGCTGTATTCCATGCTCGGAGGACTCTAATGGCATTGCCTCTCTACATGCATACCCTGCTGTCATTTATAAGCTGCATCGGCTTTGCCGTTCTTTTTAACGTGCAAAGAAGAAATGTCCTGCTTGCGGCAGTCAACGGCGCTATTAGTTGGACGCTTCTGCTCAGTTTGGATGTGCCGGGCGTAAGCTATATTTTTGCAAACTTGCTGTCAGCGCTGCTGGCCGGCATATGCGCGGAAGTTTTTGCGATTGTACAAAAAACACCAGCAACGGGATTTATCGTTATCGGCGTTATTCCGCTCGTTCCCGGTTTCCGTGTATATAAATCGATGCTGTTTTTTGTAAACGGCGACATAACAGGCGGAGTTGCGGAAGGTATTCATGCATGTTTTATCGCCGTTGCCATTGCAGTCGGCATTATTCTTGCAACATCGCTGACTCGGCTTGTGCGGCACGGTATCAATGACTACAAAAAGAAACATGCTCAGTAAAGAAGCTCCCAAAACGGTCAGCCCTGCCGTTCTTCTACCGCCGCACAGTTTCGGCAAAAGATAAAAACTTCTATAAAAAATTGTTTGCACTCTTCTCCGTTTTAGGGTATACTTTCCGTAGGTGACGGATGTGTAGTATGAGCCGTTCACTATTTTTTAATGGAGGAGAATTTTATGAAGTTGGTTTCAAAAATATCTCGCAAAGGTATAGTGGCTGTACTGGTATGCAGCTTTTTGGTTCTTGCAGGCTGCGGCGGAAAAGGCAATGCAGTACTCAATAAAGACAAGCCGCTGGTCTTTTTCAACCGGCAGCCGTCCGATCCGACCTCCGGCAAAATCGATATGGCCTCTATGAACTGGAACGATAAGACGTATTACGTCGGCTTTGATGCAGCCGGCGGCGGCAGCGTACAAGGGAAACTTATCACGGATTTCCTTGCGCAAGCTGATGCTTCCATTGACCGGAACGGCGACGGTATCCTCGGTTATGTGCTGTGTATCGGCGACGTAGGGCACAATGACTCCAAAGCGCGGACGGAAGGCATCCGGAAAGCGTTGGGAACATGGGCAGGAACCACCGATCCGATCACCGTACAGGAAGGCTCCGTTACCATCGGCGGCACGACATTTAAAGTCGTTGAGCTTGAAGGCAAAGCGATGACCGGCACGGACGGTTCAACATGGAATGCGAACGCTGCAACGGAAGCAATGGGCGGCTGGGCAACCAAATTTGCCGATCAAATCGATATGGTTATTTCAAACAATGACGGTATGGCGATGGGCTGTCTGCAGGCTTCCAACTATCCTGCTGGCGTGCCTATCTTCGGCTATGACGCCAATGCGGATGCTATCGAAGCTATCGGGAAAGGCGTGCTGACGGGTACCGTTTCTCAAAACGTGGATGCGCAGGCTACTGCAACCTTGCAGGTTTTACGGAACTTGCTCGACGGCTTAACCGGCGATGATGTGCATACGAAAGGTATCTCTGTCGCCGATAAATACGGAAATAAAATTTCAGCGCCGGTACAGTACTGGTCTGACGTCAAAGCTGTTATGGCCGAAAATTCAGGCGTAACCGCCGCAAACTGGCAGGGCTATGCAAGCGGAAACCGCGACACGGGTATTAAACAAACTCAGGCCGACAAGAAAAAGGTGCTTTTGACGATCTACAACTCAGCCGATAACTTCCTTTCATCTTCGTATGTTCCGGCCTTAAAATACTATGCGCCGCTGTTGAACATCGACTTGACAATCGTACAGGGCGACGGACAAAATGAATCGAGCTGCTTAGACCGCTTTACAAACTTGAACAACTTCGACGCATTTGCGGTCAATATGGTTAAAACCAATTCGGGAGCCGACTACACGGATAAATTGAAGTATTAATACAGGGTTTTTGGGCGTTCCGGTACTCATCTTCCGCTTTACAAAGCAGAAAATGAGTACCGTCGGGCTATCCGCTTGTATCTTTTTGCCTTATCAATGAACGGCAAAAAGGA
>CAJPOL010000133.1 GCA_905372265.1 uncultured Treponema sp.
AGAAGAAGGCGAGTGGCTGTCGATTATGGGGCCGTCCGGTTCCGGTAAGACAACGCTGATGAACATCATCGGCTGTATGGATAAGCCCTCGCTTGGGAAAATTGAGCTTGCGGGGCAGGATATTTCAAAATTATCCTCAAAAGAGCTGACGATTGTCAGGCGGGATACCATCGGCTTGGTCTTTCAGCAGTTTCACCTCGTCAATTACCTTACCGCGCTTGAAAACGTGATGATGGCGCAGTATTATCACAGTATGCCTGATGAGGAGGAAGCAATGGAGGCGCTTGCAAGCGTTGGTCTTAAGGAGCGGGCAAAGCATCTTCCCAATCAGCTGTCAGGCGGAGAGCAGCAGCGCGTATGTATTGCCCGGGCGCTCATCAATCATCCAAAACTGCTGCTTGCCGATGAGCCGACCGGCAACCTTGATGAAAAAAACGAACTGCTCGTGATGGAGATTTTTGAAAAACTGCATAATGCCGGCAGTACTATCATCGTTGTTACTCATGATCCGGAGGTCGCCGATCAAGCGGAGCGGATGGTAGTGCTTGAGCATGGAAAGATTGCCCGAATTGAAAAGATGAGCAGGCAGCGTCCGGTGGGGTGTGAGGCTGCGCACGAATCAACAACCCCGACGCGAGCGTCGGGGTTGTTGTTCTCATAAGGTGGTTGCAGTCGGCTTTAATACCCTTCGTTACGACGCAAGCGTCGGGGTATTAAACCCTCCGCACGAATAAAAAACCGGATAGAAACTCATTCACACTACAAAGTTACACACGAAGCCGGCACACGGCTAGCGGTTTCTCTATTTTTCAAGTGTTTCGGTTTTCCAGTCTTTGATCATCCGTGCTTGTTCGTCAAAAGAACTTCCAATCAGTATAATCTTCTTCCCGTCTGCAAGATATTTATCTGCATAGTGTTTCTCTTTTATCTGATTGAGTGCATCCTCTGCGCTACCATTGCCGGTGAGCTTAAACTCGAAAAGGTAAATTACTTCTGCTGTCTGTACAATACAGTCTATCCTACCTGTAGAGCAGTGTTCTTCTGTTTGCACAAACTGTCCCATCAGCTTAAAGATTAGATATACCGCTGCTTGGTAGTTCTGTTCTCTCAACTTCAAGTTTTCTTCCGTAAAATTATCATACGGAATGCCTGCAATAAGAGATTGCATCCGCTCCATAAAAGAGTCAACTTTCCCCTCGCGGATGTCTTGCACAAATCGTGCTACCCATACTCCGCTTTGGGTAAACGGCACAGCAGAATATGCGGGCAATACATTCCGCAAAAAGCCGTAGCGCACTTCATCATTGGGAAATCCGAGCCGATAGAGCCTGACGTCGCTGATATACTCCTTAATGGTTAAGTATCCTGCTTGAAAGAGAATGGGCAGTGCATCTTCTGCCACGGCGCGATACGTTTCTAGTTCTTCTTCATTGAGTTCGACTTTGCCGTCTAAGTCAGGGATAAAATAGTGCGCTTCTTTTAAGTAATTGACCAAAAAGGTTGGAGTACCGGTACTGAACCAATAACCTCTGATTTCTCTTTTTGCTAAAGCGCTCAAGACACTGTAGGGATTATACATGCCTTTCCCTGCCGGATGGAACAGATAGCCGTCGTACCATTGCTTGAGGTCGGCAAGCGCTTGCTGATAGGGTAAGCCTTGATCATCGGCAAGAATTTGTATTTCAGGTTGGAAGGTTTCCTCTAGCTCTGTCTGAGAGACACCGCAAATACCGGCATACTGTTTTTCCATCGATATATCCCGGAGGTTATTCAAATCGCTGAATATACTAATCTTACTGAACTTTGTAACACCGGTGAGAAAGGCAAAGCGGATATATTGATCGCACGTTTTGATTACGGAGTAAAAAGACTTGAGTATATTACGGTATTGATCATTGAGTGTTTCATTTACCCCCATTGTTTGCAGGAGGGGTTTATCGTACTCGTCTACAAGAATAACGACCTGCTTGCCGGTTTGCTTATAAACAGCTTTCAGCAATTTTTCAAAGCGTGAGGCAAAAAACGGCTGTTCTTTTTCTCTTGTTTCGATACCGTATGAGGACTCCTCGCTCTCTAACAATACATGAAGCCGCTCATTTAACGCCCTAGGATCAGTATAGTTACCAATATTAAAATCCAAATACAGCACCGGATACGTTTCCCACGCGGCTCTGTTTTCTTGTGCAGCTTGTTCTTCTTCCACTTTTTCGAGATACAAGCCGGTAAATAGTTCCTTTTGTCCGCGGAAATACGCTGCTAATGTTGAGAGGAAGAGGCTTTTTCCGAACCTTCGCGGACGGCTTAAGAAATAGACTCGTCCGCTCTGTGCTAATTGAAAAAGATGCTCAGTTTTATCCACATAGAGATAACGGTCATTCCGTAATACTTTAAAACTCTGTACACCGATCGGCAGTTTCCGTGAAATAGTCATGCTGTTAGTATAGCATGGCTAGTATCGTTCTGCAATTTGTACCGGTAGTAGAATCAACAACCTTCCGAATCCCACGATTCAATTTACCGCATATCTTCATCCCATTTATTTTGTTTTTTTTGCAAGTTCCTTACTTTTTTGGGAGTAACCTCCCTATACAGAATAATACTCTCATCGTAGAATTAATTTCATTATATATTACTTACAGAGAGGAGATTTTCTGATGAAAAGATGAGCAATGGCGTATGGGAGGATGCAAAGATTATTATCAAAAAAGAAGGGTATCAAGACCTGCACACAAACGTTCAAAAGGACATAAAACCGGTCAACCTTATTATTGGTCTTCTTCTATGGTGGCCATCTCTATTATGGGTTCATGGGCCAAAATCACAGCAAAACTATCTACTGACACCTTTGCAGTAAGAGGAAAAATGCGGTAATGGAGATTAGTGGTATCTCTAACTGAATTATCTCATATTAACTAGAAAGAAAACGGTAATATATTAGACCTAGTGCGATAACTGCACTGTTGCACCAGGTCGACGGGGTCTGAATCGCACAAGCAGTACGATTTAGAACATCGCATTTTAAGGTAACCTGTTCCGAAACGGAAGTGCCCGAACGGATTGATTGAAAAGGTGTAAA
>CAJPOL010000134.1 GCA_905372265.1 uncultured Treponema sp.
AACACATAAAGTCGATTATCGAACAGGCAAAGGTTGTGCATATCGGTATGATCGATAATGACCGTCCGTATGTTGTGCCGATGCAGTATGGGTTCGTATTTGACGACGGCAAGCTGACGTTATATGTGCATTGTGCGAAAGAGGGACGGAAACTCGATATTATTAAAAAGAATCCATGCGTTTTTATTGAGCTTGAAACGAATGTTGCAATTATTTCCGGCGGGGACGTTCCGTGTAAATACGGTTCGGAATATGCGAGTGTGATGGGAGACGGAATAGCGAGTATTGTTGAAGATATTTCAGAGAAGATATTCGGTTTAAAGCTTATGATGAAAACACAAAGCGATAGGGATTTTGAAATAACCGAACAGATGACGAAAGCGGTTACCGTATTACGTATCGATGTTCCGTGTATAACAGCAAAAAGCAGGCAAACCCATCAGTCGAGTAAATCAACATAGGGGCTGTCCAAAAGCTGAAATCTTATCGGCTTTATGTAAGGAATGATTTATTATATCCGGTAAAGCGGATTGCAAAACAGTTGTTGGACAGTTTCCTTAGATGGCTATGTTTAAGACAAAACGCTAGCGATACCGGCAAACGCGGAAACCTATCCATCGTTCTGCATCGTAGTTTGAGAAGCCGCACGTATTGCGGGCGCCGACCAGACAGAATTCTAGCCTGTTGCGGAATTCGCCGCCGCGAATAACTTGGTTACCGGTTCTTAGTGCAGGATCGGTTTCATGACCGGGACTAACCGTCTCCCCTAAACTTCTTCCGTCCCAGACCCATTCCCCAACATTACCGCTCATATCGTATAGACCTAATGCATTTGCAGCCTTCATTTCTACCTCGTGTGTTTTGTAATATTTCCAGCCATACCATGCAACATAATTAGAATACATCTTCGCATTTGGACCAAGACAGTTCCCTAACGCTCCGCTGAAATAAGTCAGAGGGCAAAGTGTTCCGTCAGCCTGCACACGGGCAGCATATTCCCATTCAGCTTCAGTCGGCAAGCGGAAGCCCTTTCTTGTTTTGTCAAAATAGGCGTTGTCGCAAAGATTACCGTCAGTTGAATCGCGTAGAATAGCGTTGTCCGTATTGCTTATCCGATACACGCATTCCGCATCCGTACCGTAGGTTTTCTCAGTGTAGGCATTACACCAAACAATGCAATCCCGCCATGAAATTTCCGTTACCGGTTCCAATTCAGTTTCGGTTTTATCTTGTGTAGGATCTTCAGGCCAACCGGGCGGCGGGAAAAAACCGGATCCCATTTTACCGGGGTGTGCAAAGGTATATTTATTTGCACCTCGAGCTGCGTCGGTTGCCCAATCGTATACCTCTTTCCAAAGGGCATAGGTTGTTTCATTCTCAGCTATATCAAAAGGGCTCAAAATAACCGTGCGCCCTTCAATAAACACACCCTGAAAGTCTTCCATTTTTTGATTATAGTCTTGTTCAAGAAATGGAAAATCTGCTTTATTCACTGCTGCGCCGGCAATGCCGTCTACAGGCGGTGTTACGGGAAGCAGCCTGTTATTAGGCGGTGCATTTCTGGTGACATTTAGATTCATGTTCCATGCTTTGTATTCACCTGCAACAGCGGGAACGGAAAGTTCCACTGTATTGTCTCCAACAGCCAAAGTTCCGTTTGCTACGTTTACTTTAATAAAGACGGCACCGGTTTCATTGCCGCGTATAAAAAAAGCGGAAATATCTTTTGCAGTAATTTCCGTTATCTTATTAGCAACCGTAATACTGCCATGTGTTGCATCTACTCCATAAAGTCCAAAAATCATAAGGGATTCGAGCGTCAATGAAGGATCTTCAGTAAGTTTTTTGACGATAACGGTCATACTCCATGCCTTGTATTTACCTGCAACAGCGGGAACAGAGAGTGTTACTATGCTATCTTTTGTATTGAGAGTACCATTAGTTACAATTACGGGGATAATTTCATCTGTTACATCGCCATAACTAAAACCGGCAGACACATCGTCAGCCCTAACTTCAGTCTTATCGTTATCAACAATTATTCGACCCGATATGGCATCTTTGCCGAATATAGTAAGGGTTTTAAGAATTAGAGAAGGCTCTTTTTTCTTAAACGTAACCTTTACCGACATATCTTTTGTAATCTTTACCTTTACACTTTTATCTTCGTCATTCCCGCCTTCCAGTACTTCTCCCCCTGTAATTTCCCACTTGTCAACTTCATGAGTCAAAGGATTTTCAGGGTTTGCGGTAAAGATAAGTTCGGTGTTTTCGGTTATCATACCGTTTATAGGCAGTTCAGGCTTTACCGTTACAGTGCCGCCGACGTTTTTTTCAAGCCTTACCTTGTACTTTTGCACGGAGACACATAGTATCTTTATATCCGTTTTTGCTGTTATCTTATGGCTATAAATTGTTGTTACATTGTTCGGTACAACCTTACCATTGACTATCCACTTGTCTACTTTATAGCCCGTGTCAGGCTTTGCTGTAAAGATTACGGTTTTGTCTTTTTGAACCATACTGCCAGTAGTAATCGCCTTACCGTCAACCGTTGCCTCCAGTGTTCCGTAACTGTCTGAGCTGCTAAAGGTCACTGCAAACGTTTCCGGAGCGCTGGCATTCGGCTGCTTGCAGCTCAAAACAAAAGCAGCAAGTATCAATCCTGCTGCTATCCAACTCAAGAACTTGGTGGTTTTATATATACGTATACTCATGTTTTTCTCCTATAACAGATTAGTGATTGCAAATGAACGAAGGGATGGCAGGCCGTTATCCGGTGTCGGACCAGACAGTCTGCAGGATGCTGCGGTACAAGGCGGAGTGGAAATTGAAACTAATTATGAATTCATAATTCATAATTAATAATTGAGTAGGGCCAAGATGTATTGCGGAATCTTTGGAATGAATAACGTACTTTGCGGTTTGTTTTTGCGTGTAAAGTGAGAAAAGATAGTAGTGTCTATGAAAAGTAGATAAAAAGTTATCTAAATAAAATGTGAGCTGTGA
>CAJPOL010000135.1 GCA_905372265.1 uncultured Treponema sp.
AAAATGTTATTATGATTATAAATGCCGTGATCGGTATGTGTCTTGCTTTAGGTTTTAATTATCTTGTGCAATCGGGTACCAGCGATAATGCCGATATTATAATGCAAAAAATAGCGGAAGGCATATCCGTTTTTGAATCTTACGGAATATATTATCCCCCCATAAAATTTGCAGGACAGGCTTTAATTAACCCAGCTTCGGGTTTCGGTTGTTTAAACATGTTATTTTTAATAATTTCAGCGGGGTTACTTCCGGTTCTTGTAATTTTCTTTATGTCTAAAATGTATGCGGAAAGTCTCGTAGGTTTTAGCGAAAAAAAAGTAAAAAAATTGGAAAACAAAGAAATTTCAAATTTTATAAAAAACAATATCAAAGCCTCCTCCGTCCTGCTTTCATTTATAAAACGGGAATTTAATGTTATGAATAGAACTCCTATTTATCTTTTAAATGGTCCTTTTATGATAATTTTTATGCCCGTATTATTGCTTGTTATTTTTATTGCAAAAGGAAATAATCTTGAAAAAATGCAATATGCTCTTGCACCTTACATGAGCGAAAATTATATCTTTGTCATACTCGGTATGGCGGCAGGGCTTTTAGGTTCTATGACCAATATTGCTGATACGGCGCTATCACGGGATGCAAAGTTTATTCCGGTGATAAAAAGTTTGCCTGCAAATATTCAAATGTATATGTATGCAAAATTAATACATGCAATGATTTTTGCAGTAGTTGCTCTTATACCTTCAATTATTGTTCCCGCGTTTTTGCTTAAACTAGAATTTATAGCGGTAGTTCTTGCAAGTCTTACAGCCTTAACGCTTTCGGCTCTGCTTAATCTGATAGCGCTTTTTATAGATACGGCTCATCCCAAGCTGTATTGGGATAATCCGATTGCCGCTATGAAACAGAATATGAATGTAGTTTTGATAACGCTGCTTAATTTTATTCTTGTAGGAGCTTTAGCTATAATATTTATTTTTGCAAAAAATTCACCTATGTGGCTTTTAATGATTTATTTTATTTTTATTCCGGTCTCTGTATTTGCAGTTTTAATAAAACCATACGGTATCTATGCCGAAAAAAAAATAGAAAAGCTGGAAATTTAAATACCGCAAAATCCGTATTTTCCCGGCATACACGGATATATGTCGGTATTCAAATGCGGAGTTTGGCTTTAGTCAAACTCGAAGGCAGGAACAATGTCCGAACGGATACGCTGAGTATGGGCAAACGTGCTTGTATCTACGACGATGATTTTAGAGCTCAGATTCTTTTTTCATACTGAATCCCTGCGAGGCGAGCAACAGAGGCTTGCATCAAATTGAGAAATATGGTTAGTATATCGCTTATACTTTTATGCACTGCAATCATAGTGGATTATTTTATATTGCAAAAATACAACGTTTTTATTGAAAAACCGGAGATTTCATAAAGGAGAGGATATGCGCAGAAATACTATGATAATTAAAACTGTTTCCCGTTCGGTTTATTTTGTGATAATGCTGTTTTTTTTCTCTTTTGTTGCGGCGCCTCTGTCCGCCGATGAGGTTGAAGGGGATGCGGATACACTTGAAGGAATTGCCGTATCGGAACGGTCCCCCGTATCGGAGACAATGTATGGATACCAAATTGCTACGGTTCAGTACGAGATAAAAGGTATTACCCGCGTATATCCCTTATCAAAAACCGTACCGATTGATAAAACGCGGGTGTTTTCTTCAGAGGCGGAGTTACAGGAATACCTTGAAAATTTAAAGCAGCAATATAAAAATATCCGTGCGCTTCAATCGGCGGAAATATTTCCCGACTACGGTGAGCCGTCAGAAGACTATATTATTCCCGTTGCACTTTTTATCAAAATAAAAGACACATGGAATTTTATTGCTGTTCCGTATCCGTCTTTCGATTCCAATAGCGGTTTTCAAGTAAAATTAAAAATACAGGATTTTAATTTTGCAGGGACATTACAGCCAATTAAAGCGGATATTATTTATCGTTCGACCGAACAAGACAAACAGATTTTTTCAGGATCGTTGCGGTTCGCTTTGCCGTTTAAAACGAAAATATTTGATATGCTGTGGGACACCAGCTTATCCATACTCTGGTCGGAGAAATATCCTAAAATCGATATCGGCAACGGACTTCATGCCTTATACACGGTGAATAAAAGATTAAAACTCGGCTTCGGCGCATCTACGGATATAGTGATTAACGATATACATAATACTAATTCGCCTGCCGCCGCATACTACCCTGATGACCGGTACTATTTTACTTCAGGCGCATATTTTACAACTCCGGTCAGTATTATGGAAATACCGCGCTTTGGAACGCTTGAGTGGGTACCGCGCCTTGCATTTACCGGCAATTGGGCATTTGACGGAATTCAAGCGGATGCATTGAAACAATCGACGTTTACATTCGGCCATGCGCTGGCATTCGGTCAAGTAGACTGGCTTGCTAACTTTAGAAAAGGCCTTTCGTTCTCCTTGGGGAATGGATATGCCTACAATCTCTATAAGCCGCCAAAACCTGATATATCAATTACAACTACAGTCGCCGGATACTATCCTTTTGTGAATAGGGTCGGTATATATGGAAGAATGCAGTTCTTTTATCATTTCTTTGGCAGCGGATCTTCATTGGCGGGAGAAACACTGCGCGGTATCTTAAACCGCCGTATCACAACAGATACCGGTTTTGCGTTTAATCTTGATATTCCTGTTAGAATCGCCACGCTGGATTTTGAAAAGATTACCGGCGTTTCATGGACCCGTTTTTTTAATTGCGATGTGCAGCTTGTTCCTTTTTTTGATTTTGCATGGGTACATGACAAAAAAACGGGACGGTATTATCATCCTGCCGACGGTTGGTACGCCGGAGGCCTTGAAGTTATTGTATTCCCTGAAAAAATGCGGAGTATTTATGTGCGGGCAAGCGTCGGCTTTGATTTGATGGAATTAAAAAACGTCCCG
>CAJPOL010000136.1 GCA_905372265.1 uncultured Treponema sp.
AAACTATTACATAGTATCCATGGGATTATAGTTTTTCTATTTCTTCTTTGCTCAGACCGGTCATCTGTTCTATAAAAGTAGTTTCACAGCTCACCGGCTGAATATTTCATCGAATAAATCTCTTATATCCGGCGGCATAGCTCTATAGTTCTCCTTTTTATAATCATTGACGTACTCATAATGTACCAGAGCGTGATGAGTACGCTTCTTTTCTAAAAAATACATAAACTTTTCTTTTTCACTCCTGAATACCGTAAAAATCATATTCATATTTCCGGCTGTGATTGCAATATACGACTGATAAGAAACGCCCCCTTGACAGCGGTAGTGCTTTTGAATGCCTAATTCGTATGTTGTTGATGCATTTATTCGGTATATTTTCGATATGTTATTCAATCCATTGAATTGATAAATTCCGTCATTTCTTAACTCATATCGTGAAAAAACGGTTATGGGGAATGAGAGTATGATAAAAACGATACCGGTGATGAAGAAGCCCGCCATTATAATCCGCAATTTCTTAGCATTTTTCGGCTCTTTTCTTCTTTTAGGCTGCTTTGGATTCCGCTTTCCAAAATATTTAGCATCGAAATAAACATAGACCGCTATGTAATTAATAATAATACAGATAATGCTTACGATACCGCTTAATACAAATGTCCCCGAGTGATTTACGCTCAAACATTCATGATTACGGAATGCATATTTCCTTTGCAGCAAAAAAATTCCTATAATGTAAGCAAAAATGATAACTGCCAATACTATAACGGCAATGGTTTGGAATGCTTCCTGTTTAACCCTCACTCGCTTCTTTCGCATCATTCTTCCTTTCTACTGCACTCTATACGGCATATACCGCCTCTTATATCATCACGGTTCCGGTGTCTTCCAACAGAAATTCAATGATGTTTTTATGGATAATTCCCTCCCGGCTGAAATCAAACCTATCCATCGAAAGAACATATTTTGGGAAATTATCTTCAATTAGCTTATACACCCCAAATTCCCGATCGCGCGTTTGTTCATCGGTAAGCAGATACGAAACCTGATAGTAGGACACATAATCGCCCTTTTGTGCAATAAAATCAATTTCCCGATCTTTCACTTTTCCGATTTTTACCTCATATCCCCGCGAGGCAAGTTCGATATACACCATATTTTCCAGCGTCCGCTCAATATCTTTCGTATTGGAAAAACCGTGCGCCTGCCGGAATCCGTGATCCGTTACATAGTATTTTTCATCTACTTTGAGGAGCCTTTTCCCAACCGTATCATACCGTTCCACTTTTTGAAGGATAAACGCATTGCGGCAATATTCCAAGTAGTTCAGGAGGGTATCGATTGAAACATTTCTGTTTTCGTTTTTAAAATAGTTTTTGATGCTGTTAGCAGAAAAGACGTGTCCGATATTTTCAAGCGCAAAGGTCAGCATACGGTTAAAGATATCGACGTCGCGTATGTTGTTGTATTGCAGCACATCCTTGACCAGTACCGTATTGTATACGTCATTCAGGTATTTAAAACAGGGCGCTTCATCCAGATCGAAATACCGTAAAAAAGGCATCCCCCCGATGATGATAAACGCATCAAATAAGGCTTCGATAGAAAGATGTTTGTGTTGAAAAACCTGTATAAATTCGCCGAACGTGAACGGATATATTTCAAATGTGATATACCGGCCGGATAGCAGCGTTGCGAGGTCTCCGGAAATCAGCGTTGAATTGGATCCCGTTATATAAATATCGCAATCGCTGTCCACGCTGAGCCCATTGATGACCCGCTCCCAACCGGTAACGATTTGTATTTCATCAAAGAAGAAATAAACCTTTCCCATTATATCTTTTAATCGGGGCTGTAGATAGCCGAGCAGAGCCTGTGCCGTAGTAATATCGAATAATTCGGCAGATTCAAAATTAAGATAGATTTTATTGGCATCCGGTACGGCTTGCAGCACCTCATCCTTTATCATTGTCAAAAGCGTCGATTTCCCGACACGCCGCATACCGGTCAGCACCTTGATAACGGGTTTATCTACGAACGGTTTGATTTTTTCCAGATATTTCGGTCTGATAATCTTGCTCATTTGTTATTTTCCTTTAATAGTTTCGACTATAGTCGAAACTATTAAAAAAATCAATGACTATTTCGATTATAGTCGAAACCGCAAGACTATCAAGTCGGCCGCTGTTACTCTATTTTAAGCGCCTTGATAAATACGGTAAAGTGTTCCTGAGCCGTTTTCACGCGTTCCGCTGCAGCAGCGGCTTCGGTCTTGAGGGTATCCAGCTCGTTTTCCAGCTTTAGGAGTTTATCTAAAAAGGCTTTGCCCTGTTGCGTTTCGGCTCCGACTGCTTCAAGATTTTCACGCGTCCGGCGCTGTTCTTTTTCAGCCTCCGTCCTGCGATCCTGCACATCCTTCTGTATTTTTTGCGCCGCAACAACCGTGTCTTTTTCTTTTATGATAGATTCAAAGGCTTTTTTAACAGTATCGGGCAGCGCTGTGTTTGCAGCATAGGAAACGAATGCAGCGGAATCCATCTCAAAAAGTCTTTTTTCATTCCGGTACGTCCGGCTTTCTTCTACTTTAAGTTCGGCCTTGCCGCCGCCTGCGACTTTCAGCGTAAAACGGTACTTATCTGCGGTTGTTTCCGTCAACGAGTCCGTTGCAGCAAGCTCAAACCCTGCTTTTTTTGCATGTTCAATAATAACTGTCCGCTCTTTCGCATTGGTATTTTTGACACCGTATACCGCTGTTTGCACCTGCTTATACAGAATACTCAATATACCATCGGCTATTGTAACGGTTTCAATATCCCGTATGCTATAATCCGATTTTGTACCGCTCACTTCAATATCGTCCCCATAGGCGATCAGCCGTTTTTCATTTTCGGGAAGAAACTCCAAAAGCGCATCGCCGGCATATTCGCCGCCGTCAAAAACCGTAAC
>CAJPOL010000137.1 GCA_905372265.1 uncultured Treponema sp.
GGTTCTGGATGATGATAACGATGCATGGACGAAGAAACTTGATACTGCTAAGAAGTTTGCAAAAATCTGTATTAAGGACTGTCCGACTGAAGATTCTGAAATATTCAAGGTCTTATTTGCATACAAAATGGCCTATTTATGCATTATGGATGTTTATAGCGGGAAATGAAATTTCGAAGAAAAGGAGAAGAGCAGATGAAAAAAGCTGTTTTTATTTTGTTGTTTTTTGTAGGGATTGTCTTTCAGACAATCACAATCAAGGAACTCCAAGTGAGCCAAAGAATCCAGACCAGTCGCAAAAAGCCGGAGTGCAAGCAGATGTCCCTGTCAATGATAAGGCTCCTGCTGGGAAGGAGACGGATAAAAATATCGGAGAAAACACCCCTCAACCGCAAAAAAACGAATCTGATCCAACAGAACAAAAATCTCCTACCGGTACTCCGCCTGCTCACCCCAAATCTGATGGCGGCATAAATTCTCTAGTCGACCCTCAAACGCCGGTTGATTCTACACCTGATGCGGCGAATATAGAAACAAACGAGCAAACTACTGCACATAATACAGAGAATGATAGCGCTTTTGACCTGTCTCCGGCTATTGAATCCGCTCATCGGGTGGCAAAAGAGCTTTCCCAAAAGGTTCTATCAGAGCTAAAACAATACAGCCGGTATTGGGATGAACAGTATAACCGGATCATCTGCTTTGTGTTACTGAGTATGCTGGTTATCGTCATTATAGTCTGCATTTTATTTTTTACACAGAGAAAAAAAATTAACGAATTAGAAAAATCGTTCCGTCAGCAAATAAAAGATATACAGTATCAGCAAAGAAACAGCAGAGACAACAAAGCAATTCAGGGAGATGCAGTTGAGCATCGGTCGAATGATAGGGGAGCGCAAGACCTGCTTTCTCAAGCGGCAGTAAAAACCGACATCGGGAAAAAGCAGACCTCTATAGGACAAAACTCAAAGACGGAAACAGTAAGACCTAAAAGCACCGGTTACACTGAACAGTCTAATGATATGCGGTCGGCGCTATACTTTTCGGAAGCGGAACGGGAAAAATGGCTGTCGTTAAACCCTAATTATTCTTGCTTAAAGGTGCCCGAGTCTATACGGAATAGGCTTTTTGCAGGAGAGAAACTATCGTTCAGAGAGATAGCGCTTACTCCATCCGGCAATATGAATAACGCCTTGTTCATTTTATTAGATGATAAATATCTCTATCTTAATTTTTGGTTATACAATACAGAAAGGGAATTACCTGCAAACGACGATGGACGTATTGTAAAGCTCGTATATGACTTTGATCAGCCGCTTCCTCGTTATGTAAAGACCTGTCAGCCAGCTCTCGTGAGAAAGACGAACAACGGTTATACAATACAGCAAAAAGGCAAAATATGGCTCGCATAAAAACGAGGCGGTAATGAACATACAACGGAAGACCGGTTTATTGCTTTTACTGTTGATATGCACTGTCTCGTTTTCTTGTGCTCAATCAAAAGAACATTACATTTTATCGTATGAGCGGTATATACGGAGCGTGGAGAAAAACCGGTATCATTACACTGAAAAAGATTGGGTAAAAGCGGACAGAAAAATTATGCACTTTCATATTGCCTTAAAGCGCTATGAAAAAAAATTGTCTGCAGAAGAAAAACAAAGAATATATAAGGCCTGTAGTATTTACCGTTCCTACCGTCCAAACATCGCCTATCCGCTGACCGAAAAGAATATCATAGAACCTGAACATACGCCGGAAGCTGATACAACATCGGAAACCGAGCGGATAATAGGGCCGCCGGATATACCTGCCGATATACTGAATACAAGGATTGAAGAATTAAAACGGATAACCGAACAGCAAGCGCAAATTGCAGCACAGTTAGAACAGCTGCGCAGGCAAATCATAGAAGAGACACCGCAACATACACCATCCACCGATAGTCAACACACAACCGAGCAAGAGCGTTTAATCGATAAAATGCAAAATGATTTATTGATGGATATGCTTAAAACGAAAAAACAAGGCTGGCGTGATATTTCCGGCAAGGTAAAAGTATTAGTGGTTCCGGTACACTTTAAAGGATACACATTCCGCATGAATCATAATCATCTTACGGACATTATACAAAAAGCGGTAGCGATTATCCTTTCGCAAGCAAGAAAATACAATCAGGATTTATCGATTGATTGGACATTTATCGCAAATTCCGACAGCTCATACTGTTCCCTCGAAAGTTCCACCGAGGCCGTTGATAATTATAAACACTACAAAAAATATGCCGCCAACTATGATCACCTTGCTGTTGTCTATGCGGTCGATAAGACCGGCCGCTCTTTTTGCAGCTATAGAGGAACCTTGGGAAAAAGCACTGCCAATGCCGTTATATGGTTTAAAGACTATGATGAACATAGGGCCGGTACCTTAGCGCATGAACTGTTTCATACATTCGGTGCGGATGATTTGTATTATGAAGAAGGGATTGTTCCGAAGGAAGTGGAAGAGAATTTTAAAACCCTACTGGGTAATTCTATTATGATTACATCGCAAGATTCTGCGGAATTAGACCCTATTAACGCATGGCTGATAGGGTGGAACAAAAAACCCGAACCGTGGTACGCATGGTTTGTTGATAGACGGCAGCCGATTGACACAGGTGATTTGGAATAGATCCGTTGTAAAAATAGAGACAGGTATCGATAGGAGAAAGCTATAATGCAGCAGTCAAAGACAGAACATATATCGGAACAAGAGGCAAAAGAACAACTGGAAAAGCAAGCCGGCCTTACATTTGAATATGCGCACGCGCAGTATAACAAAAACCTTAGACAGTGGTCGTTTGCCGTTAAAAATAAAGCCGGCGCCGTCGTGTTTTCTGCCGTTTCGTTTAAAG
>CAJPOL010000138.1 GCA_905372265.1 uncultured Treponema sp.
TTATTATATAACGAATGTTTCCGAAGCGTCCGTATCGATCAATTTATGTGCCGTTGCAGCGAGCTTCATATATAACGTCATAAACCTATCCCATGAAGCATAGAGCGTATTAATTGCATTTATAACATCCTCCGAGCGTTCAGGATACTCATGCGCAAAACTATTCCGTAATGAGCGGAAATATTGCCAATCCGCCGCCGAAGTTAAAACCTCAAGTTTTTCAAGCCGATTTAGAATATCAATGAAAGGCCGAACAATTGTGTCGTTTTCCAGTAACGTATATACGGCAGGAATTAACCGCAAACCGATGCAATCCTGTAACTTTGCAAACCGGTATAAAAACTGATCCAGTACAGCCGTCTTTTCATCCGATAAGGTATTCAACCGATCTTCCGTAAACGGAAACACGGCATCCAGCATTTTGAACGCTGTATTAATCCGCTGCAGATGTTTTTTGCACTCACCCAACGCAGAAGCGCATTTCACTTTTATTGGTTCGTCCATAACACAATACCTTGCCGATATGCATTCCGTACAATTAAACGGTCATCATCAACACCGCTTGCGGTAAGAAGATCAATCCGCTGTTCGCCGAGTTTTAGCTGCATGGCAGACATTGCCTGTATCTTTCCACTGAAAGCAGCGGCGGAAGAAAGAGGTGTTTGTACTAGTATATCGATATCCCCTCCCCGCTTATTATCATCAGTGCGCGAACCGAATAAAATAATTTTTTCAAGTTGAGGAAAATACCGGCGAACAGAATCAATAATGATGTTTTTAGCCTCTTCGGTTAAACGCATTGCTTCATCCGAAATAGTCCCATGCAGGCATTATTCTTATTTTCTTATCTTCTTTTACAAAAAGATCATAAGAATCCTTTGTAAGAATAAGCCCTTCCCGCACTTCAAAAAAGTTCATTGCTGCCAAAAGTCCGTTTAACTCCCGTTCGGTATTTTCAAGGTTCAGCTCCAAACATACCTGAATGCATTGCGGCGCAAAAGCAGGATTAACGATAAAATCACACTCACCGGTATCATCACTATAATAGTAGATTTGTTTATCATCAAAGGTACCGTATTTTCGGCGAAGTTCGTTAAACACAAAATTTTCTAAGATATGCCCCGAATTTTCACTAAAAGTAAGACTCGCCGTCCGTATCAGCCCAATATCGGTAAAATAGACTTTTTTCGGAGCAAGGCTTTGCGCTTTTTGAGACCACGCAAATTTCGGCACTAAACTCAATAAATACGCATTCTCAAAATATGAAAAATAATCAAGAATGGTTGTATGCGACTTTACACCGGCAACCGTTTTCAACTTGCTGGGAGAAATTAAAGATGCCGCATTGGACGCAAGATACACATACAGCCGCTGCAGCGATTTATCATCACTCACATTGTACCGAACCGCTATATCCCGATAGAGTATATCCTTCTGAAGCTGCATAACAATTTCTGAATTATTCAGCTTGAGATATTCCGGAAAGCCGCCTGTTTGAAAATAGCTTTCAAATGACTGAACTCCTTTTTGCGCATGTGCGAAACGCAGATACTCGGAATAAGAAAACGGAAAAAGCTCTTTGACGATATGCCGTCCGGTTAGTTTTGTTCCAAGCTCACGGCTTAAAAGGGAAGCATTAGAGCCGGTAAGCACCACCTGAAAACCTTGATCAAGTTTCTGCCGTACATAAAGTTCCCAATGCGCAGCGGCTTGTATCTCATCAAAAAAAATCAGGCGGCTTCCCGAGTCATCAATAACGGCATCTAGAATTGCATAATCGGAAACGGAGAATTCCAATAGCCGTAAATCATCAAAGTTCAGATAAAAAAACGGCTTTTCAAGCCTTTTCACAAACTGCTGTAACAACGTACTTTTTCCGCATCGCCGTATCCCGCATACAACGAAAGCATGCGTATTGATGTCAGGAATATCCGCTAATGAATCCCGATACGTTCCATCATCGGTTTTCCGAAGTTTTTCGAGTTGTGTAAGATATATTTTCTTTAATTCTGCCTGTAACACTGTAAGAAGAATATATCAACAATCAACAATATATGTCAACAACATTGGCATATATATGATAATCATAATAGCATAACAAACAGTATGTTACATTAGGCGCATTTATCGACCTCCGAAATGTAATGAGAATACACCTCACCCATTAACATAACTGCTTTCAATTTTAAATATGCAGTATGCCGACCAACACTTATGACCGCCACCGCTTCCCGTGTCGCCGAAACAGACTCCAGTATGCAGAAAGGCTGAATATAAGACACCCCTAAAACCTTCGGTAGACTTTGAAAGCTGTCTATGAACGGAGACTATATAATACTTTCAAAGTAAATGCAAGTCGGCATATTTACTCACCATAACTTTAGAAATCAATTTCCTTGCCGTAATACGCTGCAAGATAAATCTTCTTAATATCGGCAGGAGAGGTTTTGCGCGGATTGGTTAGCGTACAAGCATCGTTAAAGGCTCTTTCGCTCATCAAATCCAATACCTTGAGGAACTTATCTTCTGCAATAACGGTATTCTTGCCTTCCTGAATAGTGCGGGTAATACCGACTTTCCGATTCAAGGCAGAGACAGCCTTTGCAATATTGTCGATACCCAAAGCGCCTTCCAGCTTGCTGTACCGGTCGGTTTCTTTTCTATTATAGTTGATAATATACGGCAGCATAATTGCGTTTGCTTCACCGTGTGTCAGATGGAACTCACCGCCGATCTTATGAGCCATCGAGTGAACGATACCGAGTGAGCAGTTGCTGAATGCGATACCGGCAACGGTGGATGCCGTGTGCATTTTTCCGCGCGCTTCCATATCGTTTCCATTTACAACAGCCCGTTCCAGATAGTCAAATACCAGCCGGATTGCTTCAAGTGCAT
>CAJPOL010000139.1 GCA_905372265.1 uncultured Treponema sp.
ACTCAGCAACTCAGCAACTCAGCAACTCAGCAACTCAGCAACTCAGCAACTCAAGCGAATTTTGCTTGTTTTAGATCAATATGATGAAAAAAATAATGGCACGACAATGACCGCCCGTCGGTTGGTGGAAGGCCTCCGAAATCTTGGATACGAAGTAAAGATTGTAAGTACGGGAAAAGAAGCGCCTGACAAATTCGTGGTGCCGCCGCTTAAAATGCCGTCTTTTATGCGTAATATTATCAGCGCTCAGGGGATGACAATCGCAGGAGCGGATAAAGAAACCCTCAGAAAGGCAATTAAATGGGCTGATTTAGTTCATTTTGTCATGCCTTTTTTCCTTTCCAATGCAGGAGTTAAAATTGCGCAGGAATTAGAAGTACCGCATACGGCGGCTTTTCATGTCCAGCCGCAAAATATTACCTATTCAATCGGTATGGGAACCGCCAAACTTCCCAATACCTTTCTATACAATTTGATGCATGATCATTTTTTTAAGTATTTCCGGCGGATTCACTGCCCAAGCCGTTTTATTGCTCATCAGCTTAAAGATCATGGATATGCAGCGCAGTGCTATGTCATTTCCAATGGTGTTGCTCCTCACTTTCGATATAGCAAGGCTGAAAAACCTGCTGAATTACAAGACCGTTTAGTTATTCTGATGATAGGGAGGCTTTCAAAAGAGAAACGCCAAGACCTCCTGATGGAAGCCGCAAAACTTTCCCGCTATGCCGATCGTATTCAACTCATTTTTGCAGGAAAAGGTCCGCTTCAAAAGCAGTATCAAAAGCAAGGAACAGTGTTGCCGCACCAGCCTATCTTTACGTTTTGCACACAGGAAGAACTTATCACGATTATATCGTATGCTGATCTGTATGTGCACACTGCCGATGCCGAAATTGAAGCGATTGCCTGTATCGAAGCTTTCTCATGCGGCTTAGTACCCGTCATTGCAAACAGCAATCAATCGGCTACGCCTCAATTTGCTCTTGATGACAGGAGTTTATTTGAGGCGGGTAATGCACACGCTCTTGCGGAGAAAATCGATTATTGGTTTGACCATCCGGAAGAGCGCAAGGCGCAGGAGATCCGCTATGCCGAATACGGTAAGGAATTTGAACAGAGCGGATGTGTCAAACAAATGGTTCAAATGTTTGAGGAAGAGTGGAACGACCCCATTTATCGGTATGAAAAATCGCTGTCGCCGATGAACTCACGGAGAATAGATTGACCGGGTACGAAAGACGGCGATACCGAGAGAAAATTCGTTAAAAAGATCAGTAATCGGGACGCTTCGCTATACGCCGGATCAGTCGGCTTTACTGCACGGAGCAGCGGTTCCGCATAAATTTTCAGTACCGATAGTTCATAGTCAAGCGCGGTGTTAAACACGGCATCGGCCGTATTCTGAAATGGAAAAATATGCTTTGATTCTCCGCCGCGCACGGCAGCCCACATACCGATTGTCGCCGAAGCCGAACTTCCTCTAAACTGCGCATCGCGGACAATACGGCGGAGCAGCCGGTTGTCGGAGGTCGGTATGCGGTGATGATCATCCAAATTCAGCTGAGTAAGCGCTGAAAGGTATATCTTGAATTTGAGCGACGGATCGATTTGAGGGGTTAATTTATCATTTAATCCGTGAATCCCTTCCAAAATGAGAATTGACCGTTCATTTAATTTCAATCGCTTACCGTTATAAATCCGATCGCCGGTTTTAAAATTATATGACGGCAATTCAACCTCTTCTCCGGCAAATAATCTGAGCAGTATGTCATTTAAAAGCGGTACATCCAACGCCTCAAGGCATTCAAAATCGAATTTTCCGTTTTCATCGCGCGGAGTTTTATCTCTACCGAGGTAGTAATCGTCAAGGCTTACCGCATACGGATCATAGCCGAGCACCCGCAGCTGCATCGACAGTTTTTTTGCCGTTGTCGTTTTCCCTGAGCTGGACGGCCCTGCGATGAGTACGACTTTAACCGTTTTTTTCTCTTTGATCTGCTCGGCAATACCTGCGAGCTTATTATTTTGCAGCGTCTCGGTTATCTCTACGTAATCCTTGGTTTTCCTGTTCTCTATCAATTCATTGAGCTGCCCTACTGAGGAAACGCCGATCATTTTCCCCCATGTTTTGTATTCTTTATACACGGTGAACAGCTGCGGCATATCATGAAACTGCGGCAAACGCTCCGTATCTGCTGTGGCGGGAAAACACAATAAAAATCCGTTCTCATACTCTTTTAAATCGAAAACTGTTAAGTAGCCGATTCTATCCATCAAGGGTTGAAAATATAAATCGCAGTAATCGCCGAGCTTATTGATAAGAATTTTCGGTTTGCTGTTATAGGAGAGCAGCCTGAATGTATCGGGCTGGTTTGAAGCATCAAATAATTCAAGCGCCTGAGCATAAGATATCCACTGTGTCTGAACGGGTAAATCTTCTTCCACCATTTGATGCATTTGTTTTTCGATAGCTTTAATATCGATTTTACCGGCATTTGCTCCCTCAAACGTATAGTAATACGCATATCCGAGGCTATGTCCGATCAAAAGCCGTAACTTTGGATAGAGTTTTTTTGAGGCCGCCGTGAACAAAAGACACAATGTCCGGCGGTAAATATTCGATCCTTCATACGTTCCCTTTACTACCGGCTCAATAAAGGAACGGACATCGATCATTTTATTAAGCGATACTAATTCATTATTTACTTTCATACCGAAAACGGTATTTTTCAAATCACTACAGTACGCCAATGCCGCCCGCGCAGAAATCGGTTCAACGAATTTCTTTTTTGAACCGTCGGGAAACGTAATATCAAATTCTTGCATGAAAGCCTCCGCTTGACAGGATAACCTATTTTTCGATAAAATAACAACTGAATATAAAATAATAG
>CAJPOL010000140.1 GCA_905372265.1 uncultured Treponema sp.
CTTCAAGTACATCTTCTAATTCTTCCCACCTCACGTTCTCACTTTAGCATTTTTTCTTCTTTTTTAATACCTTCGCTCAAAAATTGATTTCCGAGCTCTCTCATCAGAATGCGGCTTTACATGATAGTGCGCGTGATAAAGAATATATTTCCGCCATGGATGGCAGCAAGCATCAGCGTTTTCCGAGCTGACCGCAGGCGCCGCCGATTGTTCGGCCGCGCTTTTGCCGGACGGTTACATTGAGCTTTTCAGCTGTAAGGTAGCGGCTGAAAGCTGCGACTTCCGAATCTGCAGGCGTCTGAAACGGCAGTTCTTCGACCGGATTCCACGGAATAAGGTTGATATGCACATCCAATCCGCGGGCAAAATCGCTGACCTGCAGGGCAGCCGCACGGCTTGTATTCACATCTTTTAATAACGCCAACTCCAGCGTAACCCGTTTACCGCTTTTTTCGTTAAAATACCGGATGGCTTTTTTCAATTCCTTTAAAGGATTACTTTTGGTAACCGGCATGAGCTCGGCCCTCAACGCTTCATCTGCCGTCGTCAGCGATACTGCCAGCCGTATTTCAAGAGCGCTGTCCGCAAGTTCATAAATCCCCTTGCAAATACCTGAAGTCGAAAGCGTAATACGCCTATGCGACAACCCTCGCCCTTTCGGATGGGTAAGAATCATGATAGTTTTTGCAATCGATTGAAGGTTGAGCAAGGGCTCTCCCATACCCATAAATACGATGTTATCAAGTTTGCCGCAGATTGCTTCAAGATGAAAGAATTGATCGACGATTTCATCAGGCGTTAAGTTTCGTGCATAGCCGATACGTCCTGTTTGGCAAAAAGCACAGCCCATCGGGCAGCCTGCCTGACACGAAACACATGCCGTTTTCCTGTTGTTTTTATCAAACAGCAGAACCGTCTCTATTCTGCGGCCGTCATAAAGATCAATACCGAGTTTTACAGTACCGTCAGGATCGGTTAAAACAGCTCCACAGTGAGAGCGGGAGATAGTATAGTCCCGCTCCAGCCTATTCCGCTCTTGCAGCGAGAGGTTGGTCATCCGGTCAAACGAACGGACACCCCTGCTCAGCCATTGAAAAATCTGCACTGCCTGAAAACGCTGTTTCACATTACAGGTATGCGCTATTTCTTCCGGCAGCAGCCCCGACAGAGGTACTGATAATACTGCGGAACCGTTTGAAAAACGCTCCAAAACGGCATATTCCTAAGTGAGAGTTACCAGTAAATCGCTTATTGCCTGATTTTTTATACCGTATTGCTGAAAAGACTGCAAAACCTCAATAGCTTTCGGTTTTTCATTTGCATGAATATAGCAGTCGGCAAGTTCAAGATAGATACGATAGTTTTTCCGATCGGATTGCATCAGGTGCGTAAGACTGGTAATTGCCTCGCCGTATTTCCCTTGTATCTTACACAGAATTGCCAAACCGAGTATGGCATAGGAATCGTAATCAATATCGAGCGCCCGCTGATACGTTTTTTCCGCCATTTCATAATCGCCGATATGACGGTATGCATCGCCCATGCGGGTCAAGATGACTTTATTATTGGGATCTTTGTTGAGAATAGCTTCCCAATACTTAATAGAGTACTGTTGCTGATTCATGCCGCGGTAGCAGTCTGCTAAACCGAACAGGCCGTAAAAATTGTTCGGATCTTTTTCCAGCGCTTTTTCAAAATAATAGACGCCTTTATCAAATTGTTTCATTTTACGGTAACAATTCCCGATGGATGTTAAAATACGGATATCAACGGTCTCGTTGTTTTGCTCAAGAATTTTCTGCCAGTAAAAGAACGCTTCACGGTACTTTTTAAAATCATAATGAAGATGTCCTAAGCCGATAAGCGCATACGGGTTATTCTCTTCGATTTCAAGAACTTTGCTGTAAAGCCGCTTTGAATTTTGAAAATCATGTATCTTACGGTATGCATCGGCAACGCGGGTGAATACGGTGATATTTGAATTATCATGCTCAAGATATTGCTCCCATATTTCAATTGCCTTTGCATATAAATTCATATTTTTATAGCAATCCGCTAAACCGAAAAGCGCATAATTATTACCGGGATGATGCCGTAAACATTCGCTATAGTACTCTGCAGCCTCTTTGCACTTATTCCGCTTACGGGCAGCGTCTCCTAACCCGACAAGAGCATAATTGTTATTCTCATCAAGTTCGAGCATTTTCTTAAATTCAGCTTCCGCACGATCAATTTCGTTTGCTTTAAGAAAAAGGTAGCCCTCTCGCGACAACTTTGCCAGTTCATCAACCCCGTCCGGTTGAGGAATGGTATGCAGCTCTTCCAGTGAAGGCACAAAAAACGAATCGGTGTTTGTCGTAGACACAGTTTCAAGATTGACAGACATTTTAAACCCCTTTTGTTTCGGTATCAACTAATGTTCTAATAAGCTGGACGAGAGAATTGATGATTGGCTCTGATTTGCGTTTGTTTTTTGCAAGGCAATAGAGACGGAGCGCTTCTACCATATGCTTTTGCTCTGCGTAATAGTCTCCCACCCGTGTTAATCCGTCTGAGTAGCCGGTGGTCGTAAAAATACGCTGCGCTTCTGCGATATGGCCTTCGTTGAAAAGCTCGTTTCCCCGTCTGTTTAACATCACCTTTTGTTCAGAGTTAAGCGGAGGCAGCAGACTTTCAGTTACTTTAATAAATGGTGCATTTGCCGGTTTCATCTGTAATTCATCTTTGCTATCGAATACTTTAAGAAAATTTCTCTTAAAACACTACAAAACTGCTTGTAACAAAACAGTTTTAAACTCTTCTTTTATTCTATAGGATAAAACTGATTATTGCAAGCCCCCCAGGGATTCCGCATTATAACGACTGCAATACTCTATCGAGGCAATCTTCTCGT
>CAJPOL010000141.1 GCA_905372265.1 uncultured Treponema sp.
TCAACGTATCATTTCCGCCATGGACGGCGGTGCTTACATGCAGCATCGAGTTTGTACAACAAACTCGAAGTTCAAAAATATACACGGACGTATATTTTTGAACGTATCTCCGCTTTATTTTCAGCTAACTCCTTGTATCTGCATCGTCTATTTCCAAAAGGCTTTTTTTACAATATACAGCGCATCTACTTCGTCGCATTGCCAAAAGCGTACATCCTTGTACGCTTTTGGCAGCGAGTTTCGGCAGTGCCGAAACATCGCTACTGTTTAATACGAGCGGCATCCGTGCCGCTACTGAAAATCCTCAACATATCAAAATTGCCAAGGATGGCAGTGGTTCCAAGCATAATCGAGTTCGCACTGCGAACTCGCAGACAAAGAATGAATACGGATGTGCATTTGTTGATGCGGTCTCTTTTCAAGGACATCAACTCTTCATGATTTATCTGAAGTAGGGGTTTCCAAAGGGAACTCCCTTTGGCCATAACGTACAGGATGTCCATTTCAGAACCGCCATGGATGGCGGTGGTTCCACACAGAAGCGAGTTCGTTTGCGAACTCGCAGCCCAAAAATGGACAAGGATGTCCATTTTTGGGCGAGGGTCGTAGGAACTTTTTTTCTTTTTATCGAAAAAAAAGAAAAAAAACTCCCTACACAAAGGAGGTTTACCATGAACAAGCGTTTTTCAATGCGCAACAAACTGCTGATCATCTTCGGTTTGTTGGTTTTAGCGGCAGCAAGTATCGAGGGCTTTTTAGCCGTGCGCACGGCACGCAAAGCCGTAACCGAAAAGGTCGAGGCGCACCTTATCGACAAAGCGACTGATGTCGCAACAATTATCGACGGACGGATTAATACCATGTTCCAGTTTTTGGAAGGGATTACACGCATGCCCGCGTTACGGGATACCACCGTTCCGTTCAGAGAAAAAATGAAACTGCTTGCCGAAGAAGCAAAGTTTAATTCCGTTATTCGTGAATTATATATCGCCGATACGAACGGAACCGTATACAATTTAGACGGCACAGAAGCCTCTTATAGCGGACAAGACTGGTTTAAAACAGGTATGGCGGAACAAAAGAAAGTGGCGGAACCGTACATTGACAAAACGCAAAATAACCAAATGTTTATGTCATTTTCTTTACCCGTGTATGATGACAATAAAAAT
This sequence comes from uncultured Treponema sp., assembly GCA_905372265.1. GTDB lineage: Bacteria > Spirochaetota > Spirochaetia > Treponematales > Treponemataceae > Treponema. Next base: position 1,170 of record CAJPOL010000141.1, read on the forward strand.
ATTATCGGTGTACTTAGTGCAGATATTGACGGTATGTGGCTGTCCGACCAAATCGACGATATTGTCGTGGGCAAGACAGGCTATTGCTACATTCTGGGAGAAACGGGAACCGACATAGCGGATCCCGATCCTGAAGTAGTACGGTCTATGTGGAAGACTACCGAACAAGCCAAAACCGATTCAAAACTCAAATCCCTTGCCGATTTTGAAAACATGGTATTGGAAACCTATGAGTCTTTCGTCGGTTTTTACGAGTATGGCGGCGTCAAGAAAATCGCCTCGTATGCCACGATGAAAACCACCGAGTGGTCGGTTATCATTGCAGCCCCCGTCAACGAATTTATGGGTACGGTGGCTGCGCTGCGCATTTCGATGATCGGTATCGGCGCGGTCATCTTGGTGATTGCGTTGGTCATTGTCTTTTTTGTTGCGCACGCAATGGTCAAGCCGATAAAGGTGGTCGTTACCGCGCTCAAAGACATTGCGCAGGGTGAGGGCGACCTTACCGTGCGCTTGCCCGTTCACGGCAATGATGAAGTAACCGACTTATCCAAATACTTTAACGAAACGATTGCGAAAATCGGTAAGTCGATTCAGTCAGTCGGCGTAAACTCAAATACGATGGAAGAAATCGGCGATGAACTTGCGTCCAATATGACTGAAACCGCCAGCGCTGTAAATGAAATCAGTGCCAATATCGACGGGGTGAAGCAGCAGGCAATGACTCAAGCGGCAAGCGTTACCGAAACGGCGGCAACCGTAGAAGAAATTGTCCGCACCATTAAGCAACTGAACAATAGTATCGAAACACAGGCTGCAAGCGTTGCTCAGTCGTCTTCCTCCGTAGAAGAGATGGTTGCAAACATTGCCTCAATCGGACAAACTCTCGGTAAAACGGATGAGGTAGTCAAAAGTCTTACAACGGCGACCGGAGACGGTAAAGCAACGCTTGTAACTACTAATACCGTAACACAAAAGATTGCCGAAGAATCGGGCGCGCTAATGGAAGCAAGCAGTGTTATTCAGCATATTGCCTCGCAGACTAATCTTCTTGCGATGAATGCGGCGATAGAAGCGGCTCACGCAGGGGAAGCGGGTAAGGGCTTTGCTGTTGTTGCAGATGAAATTCGCAAACTTGCAGAAGAGTCCTCAACACAGGGCAAGACCATCACCGCCACGCTGAAAACCTTATCGGGAGAAATTGAAACCCTCTCCGCATCATCCAAAACGGTGGAGGAAAAGTTCAATGCGATATTTAGTCTTGCCGAGCAGGTAAAAGAAATGAGTTCTCGGCTCACAGAAGCAATGCGAGAACAGGAAAACGGCAGTAAGGAAGTGTTGACCGCGATTAAAAGTATAAACACGGTAACGGTAGAAGTACAGGCTGGCTCTGAGGAGATGCTGAAAGGAGGGGAGGGGGTTGCGGAAGAAATGCAAAAACTGGACGGCCTTACCCGCATCATCACCGAAAGCATGAACGAGATGGCATCAGGCGCCGTGCAGATCAACAACGCCGTACAGGAAGTAAGCGAGATTACGCAGAAAAACAAGCGGAGTATTGAGAGTTTGGCTGAGGAGGTCGGAAAGTTTAAGGTGTAACAAAAAAAGAAGTGGAAGCAATTAGCTAATTGATAATGTGCCGATGAGAAAGCCGATACTG
>CAJPOL010000142.1 GCA_905372265.1 uncultured Treponema sp.
TTAGCCGAAGCGGGATATATGGTGGTAAAGCTGTTGTATCTCCTGTTTGTCTATCAGGCGGGAACAGCCATCGGCGGGCTTTCCCCCGATAATATTGCGCTTTTTATCGGCACGTACATGCTTATGACCGGATTTTATATGGTATTTTATCCGAATGTTTGGGAACTGCAACAGAGCATCAAAGACGGCTCGCTCGACCTTTTACTGACAAAGCCGGTGCCTATTGCATTTATTGCGACGGTACGGCGGCTGGACTTCGGTATGCCGTTTATCGACATACTGGCCGGCAGCATTGTGATTGTACTCGGCTGGAGCCGTTCCGGCATACCGGTTACCATGCAAACGATTGCGGGATTTCTCTTTTTTATACTCATCGGAATTATGATTACGTATTTTATTTTGGTTATTCCGCGCCTTGCCGCCTTTTGGTTTACCTCTGTTGCCGGTATTTCACAAATTGCCGATGCGCTGTGGGATTTCAACAACATGCCGATGACTATTTACGGAAAACATATCCGGCGCGCAGGTACCTTTATTATTCCGATATTTATCATTACGAATTTTCCGGCTCTTTTTGTGCTACAAAAATTGCCGCTTGGCTACGCGCTTTGGGGCATCGCTGCCCCGTTCCTGTTACGGCTGTTGAGCCGCACGCTCTGGAATGCCGGCTTAAAACGCTACGGCAGCTCGAACATGTAGACGGCCTATACCTTAAACTTCCCAACCTCCCCCGCCAAGCTCTCAATACTGTGCTGATTCTGCTGCGTAATTACACTGACCTCTTCAACCGCTTTGGTTATCTGTTCGGCTCCGGAGGCTATTTCCGTCATACTGCCGGTTGTTTCACGCGTTATTTCAGCAAGTTTTTGCATCTCTTCTGCGATTTGCTGTCCGCCGTCAAGCATTTCTTCGGAAGCAGCTCTGACGTCTTTTGTAACTTCGTTTATCGCATCCATTGCAGATAATATTTGCGTACTATTCTCTTCTTCTTTATGCATGAGCTCTACAATAGCATCCTCTTTTGCAGAAACATTACCGATAAGCTCATATACATTGACAAATGTTTTTTCGGCTTGCGCACCCGCTTCGGAAATATGCCCGATAATTTCCGTCGATTCTTTGATAACCGCGCCTATTTGTTTTCCCTGCATATTGGATTCTTCTGCCAGCTTTCTGATTTCATCGGCCACCACAGCAAAGCCTTTGCCGGACTCACCTGCATGGGCGGCCTCAATCGCTGCATTCATCGCCAAAAGGTTGGTCTGGTTTGCAATGTTCTGAATAATCTGACTCGCTTCAAGAAGCGCTTCGGAGCGCTCTGCAATTTGTTTCACAAACTCATTTGCCGTCCGTGCTCCGTCTTTCCCCGCCTTCATTTGAGTATTTGCAGCTTTGATCATTTCATCATTTTGCATAAGGGTTTTATTGATATAAACAATATCCCTTGCCGTATCCGTTATTAAGGAGGACGACTGAATAATATGCTCGGATTGTGTTTCAATTCTTGATACAAGCAAATGTAACTTGCCGTTTATCTGTTCGACTGTTGCGGCGGTTTCAGTAACCCCTGCTGCTTGAGTCAACGTTTTTTCTTTTACTGCTGAAACATTCCCGTTTATTTCTTTTATTGCTGCAGCCGTTTCCATCATATTACTGGACAAATCAGAACCAATGGTCGTCATTTTATCGGTTTCGCCTTTTAACATTCTGATCGTTGTATTGTTATGTTCTATCGCAGTGTTGAGATTGACCATAAGGCGTCCAATCTCATCATTTCGTTTTACCTTTATGCGATCGGTAAGGTCTCCTGCAGCAACCTTTCCCAAAACAACCTCCAGCCGGTTAAAATAACGCTTAAGTGACCCCGAGAAAATAATAGCAAGCGTAAAATAGATAACAAACATTAAAAGACCGATCAAAATCATGCTTCTTAAAAGCTCATAAAAAAGAGAAAGAATTTCATGCTGTTCCACTAAAACAACGAGCTTCCAATCGAGCCCTGAAAGCGGAAAGACGGATATTGACCACTGTATTCCGTCAATACTCAGCGCGGCGGAATCCTGTATATGTTCGATGTCTGCAAAAGCAGGGACACCGGTTTCTTTCAAGGTTTTAAAATTAAATTCAGGATGTTTGGAATCTGCTAAAATCATACCGTTATTTTGCAGCAGCATACAATAACCGGTTTTTCCGGTACGGACTCCGTTAATAAATGCCGTCATATCCGTCAGATTTATATCAAGGCCGACGCAGCCGATAATCTCTCCTACCGCATTAGTAACACTTTGAGCAATGGTAAACGTCAAAACGCCGTCGGCTGAACGGTACGCCTCAGTAATTATAATTTTGCCGTTTGCCTGTACGGCATTTTGATACCATGGTCTCTCCCGCGGATCAAAAATATCGGGGAGCTGTTCAGCGGACAATCCTACAACACCGCCCCATTTTTTTCCCATGTATATCTCTTTAAATTCGGGATAATGTTTTTTCATCAAGCGAAATACGGAAGCGATGTCCTGCTCCGCCTTTCCATTGTGTGCATTTCGGCCGGAACCGAGCGCCTCTGCAGTGTAGCTGAAAATCGTCTCATCAGCGTTTTGCACCGCGGGATGTTCTGCAAGCAGCCGGACAGAATTTCTGCCGTTTTGAATGAAGATTTGGATTGATTTTTCTATATTGACAAATTGTTGGGAAGTAAAATTATTAAATTGTCTGGTATTTTTCTTATACAGCTCATAGCCGACAACAGCACTGATAAAGCTGATAATCGAAATGATCGTTATAGTGA
>CAJPOL010000143.1 GCA_905372265.1 uncultured Treponema sp.
GCAATGCTCCAATCGGAAAGGCCTGCGGTTTTTGCATAAACAATATAGCTTTTTCCGCTTTCATTATGCGTATAGCTGCGCACCATTCTGCCGTACCATCCCCAATACGCAAACCCCGCGCTTACCAGCAGATTGACTACGCCGTTTCCCATGATGCCGATAACCGCAAGCACCAGCACCGTTGGCGGCATCGCCATACTCACATCGCAGCTTAACACAAAAAGCTTATCCGTAACGCCGCCCTTAAACGCCGCAATCATCCCGATAGGTGTTGCAAGCACGGCAATTGTCCCGATAACTGCGGCGGCAAGTCCCATGGAATAGCGCGTGCCGTACAGCAGTCTTGAAAATATGCACCGTCCGTACGCATCCGCTCCCAACGGCATCGCAAAAGACCGCTCGGCAAACCGTACACTCATATCGATTTTGTCAGGATTATTCGGCGCCAACACATCGCAAAAAACAGCGATGATAACCAATACCGAAACCATACCGAGCCCTGCACCGAGCGCGGCATTCATTTTTCCCCTCATGCACGATTCCTCATTGAACGTTTATTTTAAGCGGCTTAAATGGCGCCGCTTAAAAACACTGTGAGTTTGCCATTCGGCAAACATCACTTATTATATGTGCGCTTTTCGCGCACGAATTAAACAACTTCCAAAGTTGACACTTCGTTCAGTTGTTTAATTTTAAGGAAGGATTAAGCGCTTCGCCGATAAACTCCGCCGCGCCGTTGCACACGGTAAATGTAAACGCCGTTACAATAAGGTACGCATTGATGACGGGAAAATCGCGGTTAACTGCGGCGTTCAGTGCATACATACCGATCCCCGGAATTGAAAAGATAGTTTCTGCAATCGCAGTTCCCGCAATAAGATAGCCGATATTTTGTCCCCACAGAGTTACAAGCATCGGAGCTGCGTTGCGTAAAAGATGACACGTCATAATGTTCCGGTCGGTAATCCCGCGGGCTTTCGCGTATTGAACATACTCTTTCTCCTCATTTTCCAATAAGAAGGAGCGTAAAAGGCGGATAAGCGTACCGGTCATCGGCAAAGCAAGGGTAAAAGAGGCAAACAGTACACTGCTCCCCTGCCCGTGCCCGATAACGGGAAATAGATGTAAGCGCATACCGAAAACGAGCAAAACCAAAAGACCGGTGCAATAACCGGGTACGGAAAAACTCAAGAAAGAAATGAAGCCGATAAGTTTATCCGCCAACCGGTTTTTGTACAAAGCCGCCGCTATGCCGAGCGGAACGGCAGCAATGATGCTGAATGCCGATGCACAGGCGGCAATCAGCAGCGTTACAGGCAGCGCCTTGCCGAGTTCTTGCCGTACGGATTTTTTGGTAAGGTACGATGCGCCGAAATCCAGCCGCACCGCTTTATGCAGCCATGACAAATACTGCTGCAGAATCGTCTTATCAAATCCGGTAAGCTCACGGTATTGCGCAATCAACTCCTTATTTGCAGAACGGACAACCCGCCGCGCATACGCTTCCGCAGGATCAATCGCCGAAATATTTGCCAACAAGAACGAAAGGAAGGACACGCACACCAAGACAAGGATAAGATACCCCGCTTTTTTAATAATTCTCACGTTTGTTTCAAATGCCCCATAGTATCATCTAATATTAATCGTTAATATTCTACGAAAAAGTATAGGGCGCTCTACCCCAATCGGAATTTATTATGCCCCAAACAGGTATTGTTATATTTATCAATTAATTTGACAATAATCCCATCCTTCGAATCAGAGTACCAGGGGGTGTGTTTATGAAAAGCTCTGTAAAAAAACAATCAATATATGCTATAATACCACCCGGAGGCAGCAAAATGTTTGCAATAACTGGGATTATTCAGGGAAATACCATTCTTACAGATTATCCTTCGCTTGAATACTATAACGGTAGAAAAGTAATAATAACCGTTTTGGAAGATGACAAGCCATATCATACCGTTTCTGATGAAAAACTTTTTGCAATTTCCGATTCTCTCATCGATCAAAATAAGCAAGCGTATCAGGAATTAGCTAAATGATTTTCTTTGAGTATGAACAAGTAGTAAAAATCCACAGGTCTCTTATCGAAAAGGCAGGCGGTATGGATGGTATACGTGACGCGCAGCTTTTGGATTCAGCATTGAAAACACCATTTCAAACTTTTGGCGGAAACAATCTTTATCCTGATATTTTAGACAAGGCTTCGCAGCTGTGTTACTCTTTGATTGAGAATCACCCTTTTGTAGATGGAAACAAAAGAATCGGCGTACATTTAATGTTGCTTTTTTTAAAGTTGAATAATATTGAAGTAAATTATTCACAACAAGAATTGGTTGATTTTGGTTTAGACATTGCTTCGGGGAAAATGTCTAAAAATGACATAAAAGAATGGATTATTGAGCATAGAAAATAATCAGCCTCCCCCCGCAGCGACAGGATTGCGGAGGAAGCGTAGTTCACGGTCTTATGCCTTTACAATAGGCACCCATAGCTCCATCGTGTAATTCTTGCTGTACATATCTCCTTCCGAATATGCTTCGAAGTCGGGAGTACCGGCATGACAGTACCCTTGTTCAGGAAAAAAGGTTTCCATAACATACTTCCAGCCTTGGTGGATGCAGTTGGGAACGGAGCCTTTCAGCTGGACTACTGCGTATTCGGCTTCCGGGATGTGCATCACCGACAAGCCGAGTTCGGCAGCCTTTTGTGCGTCACGGCAATCATATGCCGCTGCATAGGTAAA
>CAJPOL010000144.1 GCA_905372265.1 uncultured Treponema sp.
TGGTTGCAGTCGGCTTTAATACCCTTTGTTACGACGCAGAGCGTCGGGGTATTAACCCCTCCGCACGAATAAACGGCTGCCGAGACGGGAGCCGTTTGAGGACATACTACATATTTATTTTTCTGCCGTAAACAATCGGCGGATACGAGGAGAATGCTATGCGGAAATATTTTATCGCCGGTAACTGGAAAATGCACAAAACAAAGAGCGAAGCCGTTGCGTTGGCCGGCGCTGTGGTGAAAGCAGTAAAGGACGGCAAACACAAGTATATGATTGCCCCTTCTTTCACTGCGCTTGATGCCGTTGCGCAGGTTGTGAAAGGCACCAATGTACTGCTCGGCGCTCAAAACATGAGTACCGATGAGCAGGGCGCTCATACAGGCGAGGTATCTGTATTACAATTGAAGGATATCGGTGTGCAGGTTGTTATCTTGGGGCATTCGGAGCGCCGGCATATCTATGGGGAAACCGATACGATGATCAATAAAAAAGTAAGGTGCGCGCTGCAGCACGGCTTGGAGGTTATTCTCTGTGTCGGAGAGCTGCTGGAAGAGCGGGAGGCCGGAAAAGCCGAGTCGGTTTGCGAAACACAAACAACTGAAGGTTTAGCCGGTGTCTCTACAGCTGATCTTGCGCGAGTAACCATCGCCTATGAACCGGTGTGGGCAATCGGTACCGGGAAAACAGCCACACCCGAAGATGCCGACCTTATTCATGCTCATATCAGATCGGTTATCGCAAAAATGTACGGCAAAGCGGCCGCTGATGCCATAATTATTCAGTACGGCGGTTCAATGAAAGCAGAAAATGCTGCCGCATTGCTTGCAAAAGAAAATATAGACGGCGGTTTAATCGGCGGCGCATCGTTGAAAGCGGAGACATTTGCTCCTATTGCGCTGTGCAGCTAAAAGCATGATATCCGTATTTTCGGAAATGCAGCAATATTGCATAGAAGTTTTTTTCAATATATACTACAACGAGTGTATTACTTTACAGGAGGAGTAATGATGAACAAGAAAATAGCAGCGCTCTGCGTGTGTTTATTGCTTGCAGCCTTTGTTTCGGCACAAGCAGCAAAACCGAAAACAGAAAAATTTCCGGTTGAAGGGCATAGTACCGCTTTCATACTGATGACCGAAGTCTATAAAACGGACAATTGGCTTGAGGCGTATCTTACGTACGAAGAAGACAGCAATTTATACAATGAAAATGATGCGGAAAAAGCTTTGTCTGAGTTTATCTCAAACTACAAGCGGGATCATGTCTATTCTACAGTAGAAATTGATGACTTAAAGGGAACGACTGTCGGCAAGAAAACAACATCAATGCAAAAGCGTGTTACATTCCGCAATGTTAATAGGCGCTAAAACGTCTTTTGGGCATCTCTAAAAACTGAGGTTTTTAGAGGTTCACTTTTAACTTTTTCTGAGAACCGCTGATTGCCGTTTTACAATCGGTCAGCGGTTTTTTTTGAGCCTTTGTTTTTTAAGTAAGAGACCTGTTCGATAACTTCGTTTTCGAACAGGTCGACGAGTTCTAAATCGTACAAATAGCACGATTTAGAACATCGCATTTCAAGGTAGCCTGTTCAGAAACGGAAGTTTCCGAACAGGTTTAAGGATGAACGTATGAAACCGACTCTGTTAGTTTTAGCGGCTGGAATGGGGAGCCGTTACGGCGGTGTTAAGCAAATAGATTCTGTAGGAATGCATAACGAGACCCTGTTGGATTATGCAGTATATGACGCAGTACATAACGGATTTGGAAAGATTGTGTTTGTTATCCGCAAAGATATTGAACATGACTTCCGTGAACGGCTGTTTGACCGTATTGCCCGTAACTGCGATGCCGAATATGTATTTCAGTCGCTTGATGCACTGATTACGCCGGAGCAGCTCCGGCAGGCGGTAAACCGCAAAAAACCGTGGGGTACCATTCATGCGGTGCTCTGCGCTCAGAAAGCGGTAAAAGAGCCGTTTGCCATTATCAATGCGGATGACTACTACGGACGTTCCGCTTATAAGACGATGGCAGCGCATTTATCGGTTCTTTCTTCCGATTCATGCGAGCATGCTATGGTCGGATATACGCTGGAAAATACTATGAGTAAGTCGGGTTCCGTTTCACGCGGGATTTGCCGCATTGAAAACGGAATGCTGATATCCATGCGGGAGCATACGAAGATTTCTTATGGAGAGGCAAACGGACAAACGGTCATACTGTCTCAGCTTGATGAGGGCGTACAGCAGCTGACCGGTAAAGAAACGGTTTCGATGAACCTGTTCGGCTTTACTCCTAAAGCCTTTAGCGGCTTTGAGGCCTTTTTTAAGGATTTTATTGCAGCTCACATTACAAGTGAAAAAGCTGAATGTCTTTTGCCGGAAGGCGCCAGTATGCTGGTAACAAAGGGACTTGGAACGCTTCGGTGCTATACGACCGATGAGCGGTGGTTCGGCATGACATACCCTGAAGACCGTGAAATCGTCAAACAGGAAATTGCGCAAAAAATTAAAGAAAATTATTATCCTGAGTTTTTGTGGAAATAACTATATGCCGGTTAATTGGTAACTCAAGGAACGTTTTGCAAAGTGCTTCATCTTCCATGATCTGCCACGGATGGCAGGGGAACTAAGCAATAGCGAGTTTTCGAAAGAACACTCGTAGCTAAACAATGTACACGGATGTACATTGTTTAGCGCTGTCGTCCGC
>CAJPOL010000145.1 GCA_905372265.1 uncultured Treponema sp.
TCGATTCGCTATAAACTTATTCTTATTTTCGGTCTATTGATTGCCCTCGCTTCAACTGTTGAAGGTTTACTTGCAGTTCAGGCAGCGCGCAAAGCCGTAACCGAAAAAATTGAAACCCATCTAATTGATAAAGCGGCAGATACAGCAACGATTGTTGATGGCCGTATTACCGCGTTTGTTCAGTTTCTCGAAGGAATTGCCCGTATGCCTTTGCTGAGCGATACTTCCATTTCAAATACGGAGAAAGTGAAGCTGCTTCAAAAAGAGGCCGGATTTTCTTCCGATATTGTTGAATTGGATTTTAGCGATCTTGATGGTATTGTCCATAGTATTGATGGAGATGCCCAGATTGGCGATCGGGATTGGTTCAAAATGGCACGGAGCGGAAAGCCGTTTATTTCCGAACCGCTTCTTGCAAGAACAACACAAAAACTCATCCAAGTTATTTCAGTTCCGATATACGATAATAATCATCAGATTGTTGGCGTTTTAAGCGCCGATATTGATGGTTTATGGCTTTCCGGACAGATTAAAGATATTGTTGTAGGTCAAACCGGTGAGTGTTATATCCTGGATAATTCTGGAAACACTGTTGCAGACAAAGATTTCGACTTGGTTAAGACTCGTTCAAATACCTATGAAGAAGCTAAAACCGATCCGTCACTTGCATCCTGTGCTGCTTTCGAAAAAATAGCCGTAGAGCATGACGAATCGTCTATCGGATATTACGAATATAAAAAAGAAAATTTTATAGCCTCATTTGCTGCCATGAAAACAGCCGACTGGACGGTCATTATAGATGCCCCAAAAGACGAATTCATGGGAACGGTAAATAGCTTGCGAACGTCAATGATTGGTATCGGCGTAGTGATTTTGGTGATAGCGCTGATTATTGTGTACCTCATTGCCGGCGCAATGGTGAAACCGGTGCAAACTGCGGTTGATGTCCTAAAAAACATTGCGCAAGGGGAAGGAGACTTAACCGTTCGCTTGCCGGTTACCGGTAATGACGAGGTAACGGACTTATCCGAATACTTTAATGAGACGATTGTGAAAATTGGTACGTCTATCCGGCAAGTCGGTATCAACAGTAACACAATGGAAGAGATCGGCAATGAACTTGCTTCCAATATGGTTGAAACTGCAAGCGCTGTGCATCAAATCAGCGCGAACATCGATGGCGTAAAGCAGCAGGCGATGACCCAAGCCGCCAGCGTTACCGAAACTGCCGCGACCATCGAAGAAATCGTCCGCACGATTAAACAGCTGAACAATAGCATCGAAACACAGGCAGCGAGTGTTGCGCAGTCTTCTTCTTCCGTAGAAGAGATGGTTGCTAACATCGCTTCCATCGGGCAGACGCTTGATAAAACCGATGAGGTGATCAAAAGTCTCACAACCGCAACCGGCGACGGCAAAGCAACGCTTGTTACTTCTAATGCCGTAACGCAGAAAATTGCAGAAGAATCAGGCTCGCTGATGGAAGCCAGTAGTGTTATTCAGCATATTGCTTCACAGACGAACTTACTTGCAATGAATGCCGCAATAGAAGCGGCTCACGCAGGGGAGGCGGGCAAGGGCTTTGCCGTCGTTGCGGATGAAATCCGAAAACTGGCGGAAGAATCCTCCATGCAAGGCAAAACGATCACTGCAACGCTGAAAACTTTATCCGGGGAGATTGAAACCCTCTCCGCTTCGTCCAAAACGGTAGAGGCAAAATTCAATGCGATATTCACCCTTGCAGAACAGGTAAAAGAGATGAGCGCACGTCTTACCGAATCGATGGATGAACAGGAGAACGGCAGCAAGGAAGTGCTGACTGCCATTAAAAGCATCAACACGGTAACGGTAGAAGTGCAGGCGGGCTCTGAAGAGATGCTGAAAGGCGGTGAAAGTGTTGCAGAAGAAATGCACAAACTTGATGATCTTACCCGCATCATCACCGAAAGCATGAACGAGATGGCATCAGGCGCCGTGCAGATTAGCAATGCCGTGCAAGAAGTAAGCGAGATTACGCAGAAGAATAAGCGCAGTATTGAGAATTTGGCGGAAGAGGTCGGAAAGTTTAAGGTGTAGCGTGTTTCGCCGCGGGTGGTTACCGACTCCAAAACTTCGCTGCATTTTAACCGCATACCGTTTCATCGCCTTGCTTACCGTATGAGCGCAATTGCAGTAATAAACGGCTGTAATCAGGTAATCTTTATAAATACCTCTGTATTTTTTGCGTGTGCTGTTTCCTCCGTAGTTAATTACGTTAGAGCATTCCTAAAAACAGATTCGCAATCCGTGTTAGCGGATATGAATAGACCTGTTCTGAAACTGAAGTTTCCGAACAGGTCTAATAATTATTCCTTACAGAACAAGCCGATAGACTTGCAGTTTTAGAGGTTCCCATTACAAAGGCCGCCCGATTTGTTTGCTCTGATGCGGTTAAGACTTTCTCTTGACATCCTTTTCATCTGCATATATACTCAGATAAATAATTGAACAGTTGTTCATTTGTTTAATTGTCTATAATGACGAACGGAGGTGGATATGGACACAGCGGTCGAACCGGATAATGACGGTATCGGTGAATATTTTGATCCCGATGCCGTAGCGCATGCCCGATCGAAAATTCCCGATGAGGAAACGATGACTGCCTTGAGTGACTTTTTTAAAAATTTCGGCGATTCAACAAGGATTAAAATCGTCTCTGCGCTTATGGC
>CAJPOL010000146.1 GCA_905372265.1 uncultured Treponema sp.
AGGCGGTGAAGGTGGAAAAAGGCTTAACCAAAGACGGTAAGCCCACCGGTGAAATGGCAGTGTTGGTGGATAAATTCTGTCATTTTGAAACCGGTATGAGTAAAGAGCAGATTGCAGAAGAAATGGATAGCGTGATGAACGATGCGGACATTCAAAAGCTCGTGCAAGGGAAAACCGCAACCGCTCCGGTTGGTCAAATGGCTGGTGCGGTCGGAACGAATGAAAAAACGGTTATCACGTTTTAAGGAGGGGGAATATAAATGGTTTATGAGCACAAAGTAAAATCCACCATAAAGGCAGTACCGGTATCGGCTGTAACGGTTCCGGCAGGTTATGCACTGGATAAACACGGTATTGTCTTTGTCGGAGACCGTGCGGGGGTAGCGTTTGATAAATTCAGCGATAGCGAGGTATCGGTTAATTTCGACACAGAAACCGATTTTATTACTACGCATTTTGATGAAGCGGCTTTGCCGAAAATCGGCGAAAAAATATATGTTGCAGCATCTGATGGTAAACTCACGAAAACCGCATCAGGTAATAAGCTCGTTGGTTATTACTGGGGCAAGTCAGGCAATTCTGTTGTTTTTTCGCTTGCAATGTAAAGAATGGGAGGAGCATATTTTATGAGAATAATTACAAAAGAAGATGTAAGAAATGCATCTTTAGAAGAAAAAAAGGACTTTAGATCTTTTTATCAAGCCCCACATACTCCTGTGGGAGAAATGAATTTGCAACATACCGGCGGCAGTAGCGGGGCGCTTTTTACGCAAGAGATGTTTTCACGTCTTGCTCGTGCAGAAAATGAAGCCTCCGGCGAAATGAGTATGGAGGATGTACGCGCCTTTATCCGAAATACAACGGTTGATGTAACGAAAGCGCGGGCAGAAAACCCAACACTGTATCAGTTCATCTATGACGAGATTATCAACTCCGAGTTTACGGAAACAATCGATGTGAGAGACTTAATCGGACTTCAAGCGGCATTCGGAGTTGTCAATGCAGGGGAAAGTGTACCGCTTGCAAGCTGGAAAACAGGGAAACTGGAAACGGTAAAAATGCTTGATTATGCCTGCGGCTATGCGGTATTGGAAAAGTGGGTTAGGTACAATCAGTTCTGGAATGTCGGACAGGCAAATCGGGCTATTGGCATTGCGTACAATGCGATCCTTGATCATATCCATTTATCCCCGATTCTCAAAGGTTCCTATTCAGGCGCATCGCTTACGAACAAGGTATCGGGAGCTGCATACAAAGATGCGACAGAACTTGAAATTATCTATCATACCTTGCGCAATGGTATTAAAGCTGCGTTAAAGCGGAAAGATGCGCACGGTTTTAGATTGCGACCGACCATCGCACTGTGCAATTCAGCGACAGCGATGGATGTTGAGGCTGCTGTAGCTGGTATGCAGCAGCGCGGTTCACAACTGGGTGCATTAGGACAGATTCAAACTGTGCTTGCCTATGACGGCTGGCAGGGAGAGGTTAAAGGTGAAAAAGTAACCTTTGAAGCTCCCGAAGATAATGAGGTGTATCTCATTCAGCCGAAAGGCATGTTTAAGGCGCTTGTAAAGACCGATATTACCCGCCTTACGCAAAAAGGGGACATTATGAAGCTTTCCAATCTCGATGTTGCGCAGTTCTTTAGTCGTGCGGTGGTTGCCGATGTATCCGGTTCGGTGCATAAGGTAAACCTCGCATAAGGTTTTTTAAGAAAGGACGGACGGTATATTCCCCTGTCCTTTCTTAAAATGAAGGAAGATAGCGGCGCATGATTATCACCGAAGAGCTGATACAAAGAATCCGTACCCTGCTTAACGAAGCAATACCGGACGGGGGCAGCGAAGAAAATACGCATTTTTCTACGCTTGATTTAACCATTACCTTGCAAAGGTCGGAAAGTGAAAATCATGCGCTCTACCTTTTATGGACGCAAAGGGCAGGAGTTATTCAGCGGGATGCAGGGTATATAAAAAGCATTAGTGCAGGAGGGGAAGCAATAGAAAAATACACCGCCGCCGATTATGTCAGTCTCTGTCTTAAAACTGCGCAGGGGTATAAAGAGGCATGGGAGGCGGAGCGGAGAAACGCAGGGGCTTCTTTTTTAATCTTTAGTAAAAAAGATGATGATGAGGCGGCGCTATGGTAAATGTTGTCAAACAATTACGGAAAGATACCGAAAGCATTATCAACTGTAATCCTGCTGTTATTTCATTTATCCGCCGTGAGAAAGAGAAAAATGAATACGGCAATGTAAGGGAAGTAGAAAAACGGACGGGAATACAGCGGGTTCGGATTGCGGAAATTTCTCATAGCGAAACCGACCGGCTGTTACAGGAAGGATTGTTAAAAACGCATGTCGTCAACATTACCGCGTTGCATGATGCGGATATACAAGCAGGCGACTTATTCGATTTTCAAGGCAGCCGGTATGAAGTCATTTTTATCCGTAAAATCACTATCGGCGGGTATGAGGCGGAGAACGTTTATAAGATGTCAGGCAGGGCGGAAGAGATACGGGAGGCAGCGGAATGAAAGGGGGGGAGGCGATTTTTGAAACGCTCGGAAGTATCACCAAAGAAATGCTGAAGGATTGCGAGATGGTTGCCTGTGAAACCGCTGCCAGTATGGAGCGGTATGCGAAAGAAAATCATGTGTGGAAAACCG
>CAJPOL010000147.1 GCA_905372265.1 uncultured Treponema sp.
ATGCACAGGGATTCCGCATTATAAAGCCTGCAAGGCTCTTTCGAGGCAATCCTCTCGTTTGTCGTACAGATGTTTCTTATGACAAAGCGGCATCCTCTTTGCTCTTATAATATCCGAGAAGGGGAATAAGGTTGTACGGGCTCTATACAAAAAACATAGGAGGTTTGACAGGCTTTTTTTTAAATGATATAGTTAAAAGACACTGCTTGCATACAGTATGCTGAGCAGTGACTCACATACGTTAGGTTCATTATTATGTCGAAGGGGCGAACAAGTGTCTCGAACACGGGGCTATAAAAAAACCGAGAATAATTTAGTACGATATATCTCAAAAAGAGCAAAAGCAGGTGTCTGTGCGGTATTCCGGTTTTTTGGCCGCATTATTGCAGGCGGACGGAAAAAATTGACGATTATGATCGTGCCCCATTCTCAAAAGCGCGTTATTAATTTTCAGACAAGTATTTTCAGTATTGTGTTCACGGTGATTATCATGATCGGCGTGTTTTCTTCTTTCTTTTGGTTTGCGCATAAAACGGCGGCGAATACGCAAAGCCTTACAGCGCTGAAAGAAGACGCACAAAACACACAGGCTAGTCTGGACATTCTCAGGAGAGAGACAAACGACTTTTTAAAAACGGCGCGCAACTTTCAAGCGGCCTTAAATTCAACATTTACAGCGCTCGGCCTTAAAACGGCTGCTCCTGCAGGACAAACGGCAAACGGAGACTTATCGTTTCTTTTCAATATGCATGAAGTTGCTGAAGGCTCTCTTAAAGAGACTTCAGAGCTGCAACAGCTTTCTTCCTATCTAAACGATGCCGTGTTGCCGGTACAGGAGATGGGGAAACTGTTGAATGCGCAAACAACGCTCTTTTCGGATATTCCGAGTCTCTGGCCGATTAAGGGCGGCATTGGTCATATTTCCATGCCTTTCGGACAAAACCGCCATCCTTTTACCGGCCGCTGGTATATTCATAAAGGCATCGATCTTTCAACATACCGCTCAGGCGATCCGATTGTTGCAACAGCCGATGGACAGGTCGTGGCGGTAGAGTTTGACACCGGATGGGGAAACTATGTGCTGATAAAGCATAAGCACGGTTTTTATACGCGCTATGCGCACATGCAATCTTACCGGGTTGCACGGGGCGATTATGTACAGCAGGGGCAGACGATCGGATATATCGGCAGAACCGGCGTTGCGACAGGGCCTCATCTGCATTATGAAGTTCAAATCGGTTCCGATGTCGTTGATCCGATTAAGTATCTCAATATTAAAGCGGTCCGCACAAAATAACGATACTATGGCCAAAACGCAATTTACCGATGACATTTCAATCAATACTATTGTAGGGGCAGGTTCGGCAATTACCGGAAATATGAAGGTATCGGGCTTTTTACGGATAGACGGTGATATAGACGGTAATATACAAACACAGGGACGGGTTATGATTGGAGAAGACGCTCGTATCCGCGGCAATATTAACGCTTCGTCAGTAAGCGTCGGAGGCGCTGTCATAGGGGACATAATTGCTCCCGACTATGTTATCATCCTTTCATCGGGAATGGTTCTCGGCTCAATTATTACCAGAAAGCTGCGGGTAGATGACAATGTTATTCTGCATGGAGACTGTTCAGCTATTGATGATCAAAACTCATTTGAAGAAGCGGAAAAAAAGTATCATAATCAGCAAGCGCTGCATTCGTCCAACTTCTCTTACTCAAAATAAAGGCGCAAAATGGGAAACCACATAGAAAGTTCAAATTATGCAGCGGGTGTTGCTATCCCGGCCTCTCTGCAAAATAAAAAGCCCCAACCCAAGAAAGAGAAAAAAAACCTTCCCACATTCAGAGAGATATTACGGAGTGTGCTTCCGCCGCCAAAGCCTACTGATCCTACCGATATACTCGAAAAAATACGGACATTATCTCAGGAAGAGGCTATTATATTACTGCAAGATGAGGTACGCTCCACAGGAGACACGCTGCGGCAGCGCCAAAATCCTGAAACAATTCTTGCCTATAAACAAGCGGTAAAAAATTTCATCGGCTATGTAGCGCGGGAAGCCTATACCGTTACGACAAAAACGCACATGAGACGAGACAGGAATAATCATCTGCAAACACGGGAATTCACACAAATTGCTGTCATCAATGAAAAATTGGATCAATTTGCAACCGAGCTTTTATATGATCAAAAAAAGCAGCTCTACATTCTTGAACGGCTTGAAGAAATATACGGACTAATTATCAATTTAATAACCTAGGGGGACAGTACCGCAAGTGCGTGTTGACTTTGAAGAAAGCTATACCGAATATGAAGAAATAGATGATTTAAGCGTTCTTGAGGACGGCGATATTCCTGAAGTTGAAATACAGCCCGTACAGGGCGCTTTTCCGCAGCCGCTCTATCAGCTGAAACTGGAATATTCAAAAGAAACTTTTTATGCTACCAATGCCGGTCTTGACGTGCGAGCCGGTGATTATGTTATCGCTCCTACACGGTACGGTGAAGATATGGCGGTAGTGATGGGAGCAGTCCGAAATCCTATAGGCGCATCGGTAAAAGATGTTGTTACTATAACACGGAAAGCAGACGATGGCGACCTCGCCCGGGCGAAAGAAAATAAAGAAAAAGAGAAAAC